>NZ_LFVW01000507.1:0-8522 GCF_001182915.1 Kitasatospora sp. MY 5-36 | reverse complement strand
GGCGCGCTCCTCGTCCTCCTGGTGGTGCTGCTGGGGCTGCTCGGCCCGCTGCTCGCCGCCGACCCCTACCGGCAGGGCCCGGACGCCCTGGCCGGGCCGTCGGCGGCCCACCTGCTGGGCACCGACGAGGTCGGCCGCGACCTGCTCGCCCGGGCGCTGGCCGGGATCCGCACCGAACTGCTGGTCTGCCTGCTGGCCGTCCCCGCGGCCGCCGTGCTCGGCACCGCGCTGGGCCTGCTCGGCGGCCTGAACCGGCTGCTGGGCGAGGCCGTCCAACGGCTGTTCGACCTGCTGCTCGGCCTGCACGGCGTCCTGCTCGGCCTCGCGCTCGCCCTGCTGGTGCGTCCGGGGCTGGGCACCGTGGTGGCCACCATCGTGCTCAGCGCGCTGCCCTCCTTCGGACGTCAGGCGCGGGCGGCCCTGCTCGCCCAGTTGGCCCGCGACCACGTGGTGGCGGCCCGGGTGCTCGGTGTGCCGCGTGGCCGGATCCTGCGCCGCCACGTGCTGCCGAACGTCGTCGACGCCACCACCGCGCTGCTGGCCGTCGCGATGGCGCACGCCGTCAAGACCGAGGGCGGCCTGAGCGTGCTGGGCCTCGGCATCCAGCCGCCCGCCCCCTCGCTCGGCACGATGATCAACACCGGCTCCAAGTACCTCTTCCTCCACCCGGGTTACGCCCTGGCGCCGGTCGTCCTGCTCGGCCTGCTGGTGTTCGGCCTGACCCTGCTCGCCGACTCGTTCAACCGGGAGAGACTGCGGTGACCACGACCGATGCCCTCACAACGGCCCGGGCCGAGACCGCCGTTGCCGTGCCGGGCCCGCCGCTGCTGGAGGTGCGCGGCCTGCGCGTCACGGCGGGCGGCGGCGAGGCGGTGCGCGGGGTGGACCTCACCGTGCGGCCGGGCGAGATCCTCGGCCTGGTCGGCGAGTCCGGCTCCGGCAAGACGCTCACCGCGCTGGCCGTCAACCGGATGCTGCCGCCGGGCTGCCGCACCACCGGCGGCACCGTCCGCTTCGACGGCACCGACCTGCTGGCCCTGCCCGAGCCCGCCGTGCGCGCGGTGCGCGGCCGGCGGATCGGCATGGTCTTCCAGGACCCGCTGGCCCACCTCAACCCCCGGATGCCGGTCGGCCGCCAGCTCGCCGAGGCCGCCCTGGTGCACGGCGCGAGCCGCCGCGAAGCCCGGGCCCGGGCGCTCGAACTCCTCGACCTGGTCGGCATCGCCGAGCCCGCGCGCCGCTACCGCGACCGGCCGCACGAGTTCTCCGGCGGCATGCGCCAGCGCGTGCTGATCGCCATGGCGATGGCCAACCGGCCCGAACTGCTGATCGCCGACGAGCCGACCACGGCGCTCGACCCGAGCACCCGGGTGGAGATCCTCGACCTGCTGGTCCGGCTGCGCGACGAGACCGGCACGGCCGTCCTGCTGATCACCCACGACCTCGGCGTGGTGGCCCGCAGCTGCGACACCGTCCAGGTGATGTACGCCGGACGGATCGTCGAACGGGCAACCACCGCAGGCCTGTTGGCCGCACCCCGGCACCGGTACACCGCCGGGCTGCTGGCCGGCGTGCCCCGGCTGGACGGCCCGCCCGGCGCGCCGCTCACCGTCATCGGCGGACGCCCGCCGGCAGCGGGGGAGGTGCTGACCGGCTGCGCCTTCGCACCGCGCTGCGCGGCCGCCGCCGACCGCTGCACGACCTCGGCGCCGGGTTGGACCGACACCGGCGACTCCGGCTTCGCCTGCCACCACCCCGTGGCACAAGCCGTGGTGACGGAACGTCAGATCGTCGAGGCGCGACGGGTGGAGCGGGCCGCCGAGCCCGTCCTGGTCGCCGAGGGCCTGACCGTGCGCTACGGCCGCCGCCGGCCCCCGGCGCTGGACGGCGTCAGCCTGGGCGCCGCGCCCGGCCGGGCGGTCGGGGTGATCGGCGAGTCCGGCTCCGGGAAGTCCACCCTGGCCCGCGCGCTGCTCGGGCTGGTGCGCCCGCAGGCCGGGACGGTCCGGGTGGACGGCCGCTCCTGGGCCGGGGCCGACCGCGCGGAGGAACGCGAACTGCGGCGCCGGGTGCAGCTGGTCTTCCAGGACCCGTACGCCTCGCTCAGCCCCCGGATGACGGTGCGCGAGGCGCTGGCCGAACCGCTGACGACCCACGGGCTGCGGGACCGCGACCCGCGCGGGCTGTGCGAGCTGGTCGGCCTGCCGGAGGCGGTGCTCGACGCCCGGCCGCACCGGCTCTCCGGCGGCCAGCGCCAGCGGGTCGCGATCGCGCGGGCGCTGGCCGTCGGCCCGCAGGTGCTGGTCGCCGACGAGCCGACCTCCGCGCTGGACGTCTCGGTCCAGGCGCAGATCCTCAACCTCTTCGCCGACCTGCGCGAACAGCACGGCGTGGGGCTGGTGTTCATCTCGCACGACCTCGCGCTGGTCCGGCACCTCTGCGACGAGGTGCTGGTGCTGCGGCACGGCCGGGTGGTCGAACAGGCGCCCGCCGCCGAGCTGTTCGCCGCCCCCGCGCACCCGTACACCCGGGAGCTGCTGGCGGCCGCCGGCGCTCCCGAACCGCCCCGCCCATGACCGGACCCTGGAGCCCCATGCCTGCCGTGAACCCCTCCCGCCGCCAACTCCTGCTCGGCACCGGCGCGGTGGCCGCGCTCTCGGTGCTCGGCCCGCCCGCCGCCGCGGCGGCCCCCGCCGTACTCGGGGCCGAGGGACCGGAGGTGACCGGACTCGGCCCCGGGAACAGCGACTTCCCCCTGATGAGCGCCACACTGATCGACGACACCCTGTGGATCGGCTCGCGCAACCTCGCCCCCGCCCGGGTGATCGGCTACCACCTGCCGACCGGCCGGGTCACCGCCACCGTCGACCTGCCCACCGGCAACTTCGTCCAGGGCTCGGCCGCCCACGGCGGCGTGCTCCACCTCGGCGTCACCGACGCCCCGGGCGCGGCCAACCTCTACCGCTACGACGGCACCCTCACCGCGCTCGGCAGCGTCCCCGGCGCCGACGTGCGGGACGTGGCCGTCGCGCCCGACGGGACGGTCTACGCGACCGGACGGCAGAAGGGCCGGGCCGCCGGTCCCGGCCTGTACGCCTGGAGCCCGGCCACCGGCGCCGTCACCGAGGTCGCCTCCCCGGCGCCGAACGCCACCCAGGGCCGCGCCGTCGCGGCCACCGCGACCCACGCCTACCTCGGCGTCGGCAGCAACCTCGCGGGCGGCGGCGGGGCGACCCGGGCCGGCCTGTACGCCGTCGAGCGGGCCACCGGCGCCGTCACCGACATCACCCCGCCCGACCTGCGCGGCGACACGATCATCCGCCGGATCACCGTCCTCGGCGACGACCTGCTGGCGGTCTCCACCGAGGGCGCGCCCGCCCACGTGGCGCTGCTCGACCCGGCCGACCACCGGGTGCTGCGCTCCTTCGCCGTCCCCGGCACCAAGAGCGTCACCAACTTCCAGCGCCGGGGGGACTCCCTCTGGTTCACCTCCACCGAGCACGGCGTGCTGTGGCGCCACGACCTCGCCACCGGCGCGCTCGACCAGCTCGCCGTGCCGGTGCCGGACGGCAACTCCTGGGGCCTCGGCCGGCTCGGCGACACCCTGGCGGGCGTCACCGAGGGCGGCACCGTCTGGACCCTCGACCTCGGCACCGGGGCCGTCGCCACCCGGGACCTGGTCGAGGCGGGCGCCCCCGCCGCCGCCCAGCTCGGCATGTCGGTCGCGGCCCGCGCCGGGCGGGTCTACGTCGGCGGCAACGGCTCGCTCGCCCTGCACGACCTGGCCGCCGGGACCGTCCGCAAGCTCCCGGTGCCGGGCGAGGCCAAGGACATCGTGGTCCTCGACGACGGCACCCTCTACCTGGGCGTCTACTCCTCGCAGGGCATCTGGCGCTACCGGCCGGGAAGCGACCCGGCACCCGTCAAGGAGGCCGCGCTGCCGCAGGAGCAGAACCGGCCGCAGGTGATCCGCCGGGACCCGGACAGCGGCCTGCTGCTGCTCGGCGTCCAGGCCGACACCACCGGCGGCGGCTCCTTCGTCACCTACCGCCCGGGCAGCGGCCGGCCCACCGTGCACACCGACCCGCTCGGCCCCGAACAGCTGGTGCGCGCCGTCGCCGCCGGGCACGGCCAGGCCTTCCTCGGCGGCGACAACGCCCGGCCCACCGGCCCGCGCGGCGACCTGGCCGCCTGGGACCCGGTGGCCGGCCGCGAGCTGTGGCGCACCGCGACCGACCTCGGCGCGGGCGTCAGCAGCCTCGCCGTGCTCGGGAACACCCTGTACGGCCTGACCGTGAACGGCCGGGCGTTCACCGTCGACCTGTGCGGCTCGCGGCGGGCCGGGTTCGTGCCGGTGATCGGGCGGCGGGCCGACCTGGGGGCGGTGTCCGGCGCCAACCCGCGGCTGCTGGCGCTCGGCGGGGCCCTGTACGGGGTCAGCGAGCGCAGCCTGTTCCGGCTGGACCGCGAGACCCTGGCCGCCACCGTGCTGGTCGGGCTGGACGCCGAGTGGTACAGCGGCGCCCGGCTGGCCGCGGACGAGCACGGCGTGCTCTACACGCTGCGCGGGCGCGAGCTGATCGCCGTCCGGCCGTAACGACCGCGAGGGAAGGGGCCGGCCCGGGTGGGCCGGCCCCTTTCGCGTCAGCGCGCGGCGTGCGGCACGAAGCGCGCGAACGGGTCGGCGACCTCGGCGCAGTGCCCGGCCAGCAGGCCCCGGAAGCGGTCGAGCAGCGCCGCGTGCCGGGCGTCGACCGCGAGGTTGACCAGCTCGCCGGGGTCGGCGGCGAGGTCGAAGAGCTGCTCCCGGTGGTCGCCCCAGGCGTAGCAGACGTACTTGTGGTGCCCGGCGCGGACCATCCGGCCCAGGGCGTTGTCGAAGCCGGGGATCTCCCAGCGGGTCTCGACCACCACGCTGTCGTGCGGCCGCGGCGCGCGGACGCTGCGGCCGGGCAGCCCGTCCGGCCCCTCGATCCCGGCCAGGTCGCAGAGCGTCGGGATGAGGTCCAGCCCGGCCGCGACCAGCCGCTCGTCGACCGCGCCGGCGGCCACCCCGGGGCCGGTGACCACCAGGGGCACCCGCACGCACTCCTCGTACAGGGCCCACTTCTGGTTCCAGCGGTGGGCGCCCGCGCCGTCGCCGTGGTCGGAGCTGAACACCACCACGGTCTCCCGGTCGCCGCCGCGCTCCGCCAGCGCGGCCAGCAGCAGGCCGATGTGCCGGTCCACCCGCTCCACCAGGGCGTAGTAGGCGTGCCGGTAGCGGCGCCAGTCGTCCTCCCGCCAGTGCTCCGTCGGGTGGGTGTGCGGCTGGGCCAGCCGGGCCAGCCGGGGCAGCGCCGGATCGTACGGCCCGACCGGGAAGTTGGCGGGCAGCGGCGGGAGTTCGGGGACGGGCGGTGCGGGCGGGAGCGGGCCGGTGCGCGGGTCCTGGCCGCGGGCCCACTCGCAGATGCCGTGCGGCTCCAGGAAGGAGGCGACCAGCAGGAACGGCCGCTCGCGCGGCGCGCGGACGAACCCGGCGGCGGCGCGGGCGAGTCCGGCGTCGTCCCCGCCCGCCGGGTGGATCCGGCGGAAGCCCCGGTCGGCGGGCAGGTCCAGCTCCGGCAGGTGCCACTTGCCGCCGTAGCCGCAGTCGTACCCGGCCTCGGTGAACAGGCGCCCGAGCAGCGGGTCCTCGGGGCCGCCGGTGTTGCCGGTGACGCCGACGGTGCTGGGCAGGCGGCCGGTCATCAGGCTGGCCCGGGAGGGGGTGCAGAGCGGCTGGGCGCAGTAGGCGTTGGGGTAGCGGGTGCCGGCGGCGGCCAGCGCGTCCATCGCGGGGGTGCGCAGGTACGGGTTCCCGGCGGCGCCCATCGCGTCGGCGGTCTGCTGGTCCGTCAGGATCAGGACGACGTCGGGGCTCTGTGGATCCGGCACGGGTCAGGCCATCCGTTCGTAGGTGTGCGGGTCGAGCGCCCGGCGCAGCGGGGCCCCGTCCAGCCAGCGCTCGAACTCGCCGACGACCAGGTCGCCGAGGCGGCGGCGCTCCAGCCCCCGGCTGCCCGCCAGGTGCGGGGTGACGACCACGTTGGGCAGGGTGAACAGCGGTGAGCCGGGCAGCGGCGGCTCGGGGTCGGTGACGTCCAGCACGGCGAAGAGGTCCGGGCGTTCGGCGAGGACGGCCAGCAGCGCGGGCTCGTCCAGGACGGCTCCGCGCGCGGTGTTGACGAGCGTGGCGCCGGGCTTCATCGAGGTCAGCAGCCGCCGGTCGACGAGGCCTCGGGTCGCGGGGAGCAGCGGGGTGTGCACGCTCACCACGTCGGCGGCGGCGAAGAGTTCGTCCAGGCCGACGGCGCGCACCCCGGGCGGCACCGGGGCGTACGGGTCGTGCGCGAGGACCTCGACGTCGTAGCCGCGCAGCATGTCGCAGACCAGGCGCCCGGCCGCGCCGAGCGACAGGACGCCGACCGTGGAGCCGTACCCGCCCGGGGTGCGGGCGGCCGGGACGGCGGCGCGGGCGGCCCGGGCGTCGAGGACGTGGCGCCAGCCGCCCTTGAGGGCGTAGACGATCTGCGCCACGGCGAACTCCGCGACCGGGACGGCGTTGGCGTGGGCGGCGGTGACGATCGGGACGCCCGCCGCCCAGAACGCCTCGCCGGCGATCCGGCGCACCGAGCCGGCCGCGTAGAGCACCAGCCGCAGGCGGGGGAGCCGGGCCAGGGTGGCGGCGTCCAGGACGGGCCCGTCCCAGCCGGTGAACAGCACCTCGACGGCCCGCAGCGCCTCCGGTGCGGCGGTGGCCAGCCGCTCGGCGCTCCACACCCCGTCGGGCGAGGCCGGGTCGGCCAGCACCTCGGCCCGGGCGGCGACCCGGGCGCGGGCCCGCGGGCCGTACACGTCGGGGAAGCGCTCCGGGTCCATCGCGAAGGCGGCGGTGGGCATCCGGTTCTCCTCGGGTCGCTGACGCACAAGGAGTTTCTATCACAGTGAGAAATAGTCGGGGGAGCCCGTAGAGCCGGCCGGGCCCCGGACCTCACCGGGTGATGAACGTCGCCCCGTCCGCGAGCCGGACCGCCGCCGCGGCCGCGCCGACCAGCTCGGTGGTGGTGCTGTGCACGACCACCAGGCGCGGCAGGACCGGCACCCGCCCCTGCAGCCGGCTCTCGATCGCGGCCGGCAGCTCGCCCCCGCTCTCCCAGAACAGCCGCCCGCCGAGGGCGATCAGCTCCGGCGCCAGCACCGTGCTCAGGTTGGCCACCAGCAGCGCCAGGTCGTCGGTGAGCTCGCCGATCAGCCGCACCGCAGCCGGGTCGCCCTCGCGCCCCAGCCGGAACAGCCCCGCCACCCGCTCGGCCGGGGTGCCGGACACCGTCAGACCGGCCTCGGTGATCCGCCGGTCCACCGCGTGGTCGCCGATCCTCGCCTGGGTGTCGCCGGTCCGCCCGAGCGGCCGGTCCAGCGCCGCGTGCCCGGCCATCAGGTGGCCCAGCGCCCCGGCCGCGCCCAGCCGGCCGCGGTGCAGCCGGCCGTCCAGCACGATCCCGGCGCCGACCTCGATGCCCACCACGACGGCCGCCAGGTCGCCCACCCCGGCCGCGGCGGGCGACTCCCGCACGGCCAGCGCGACCAGGTTGACGTTGCTCTCGACCGCCACCGGGACGCCGTAGCGCTCCTGGAGCAGCACCCCCAGCCGCAGCCCGGGCCAGTCCAGCGCGGGCGCGAACTCGACCAGCCCGGTGCGGTCCCGGACCACCCCGGGCACGCCCACGACGAGGGCGCGGGGGGCGCCCGCGTGCCGCCCGGCCCAGTCCCGCAGGCCGTCCACCAGCGCGAGCAGCGGGCCGGTCAGCTCGTCGGCGGCGATCTCCCGCGGCCGGTCCGGGCCGGGGAACGCCCAGTGGTGCTCGGCCTCGTGCAGCACCGTGCCGTCCAGCGCGGCCACCACGCCGACGATCCGGCGCGGGCGCACCGCGATCGCCAGCACGGTCTGCGCGCGGGCGTTGTACCGGATCAGCTGCGGCGGCCGGCCGCCGCTGGACGGCGCCCGCTCCGTCTCCACCTCCACCAGCCCCTCGGCCCGCAGCACCTCCACCAGCCGGTGCACGGTCGCGGTGCTCAGTCCGCTCTCGGCGGCCAGCCGCTGCCGGGACAGCGTGCCGTGCCGCCGCAGCACCTCCAGCAGGACGGTCTGGTTCACCTGGGCGACGGTCTGCGTCGTGGCGGTGGCGGGGGTACGGCTCGGGGGCATCGCGCGCTCCTCGGACCGGGCCGGGCCCGGACGGTCAGGACTTTGTCTCAGCTTGAATATATCCTTGGCCCGGCCCGCTCCGCCCTCCTCGCCCGCGCGGGTCGCCGTGCCCGCCCTGCCCTGCCCGCCCTGCCCTGCCCGGGGCGCCCGACGAACGACGGAGCCGCCGTGCCGCTCGCTTTCTCCACGCTCGGCCTCCCCGGGCTCCCGCTGGCCGGGGCCGCCCGGCTCGCCGCCGAGCACGGCTGGGACGGGCTCGAACTGCGCTGCGCCGAGGGCGAGTCCGTCCACC
>NZ_LFVW01000506.1:0-8557 GCF_001182915.1 Kitasatospora sp. MY 5-36 | reverse complement strand
TGCAGGACGACGGCCACCGTGTACTCGTCGGCGGACAGTTGGCGGCGCGCTCGGCGGGGCCGGTGCCGGGGTGGGCGATGGTCCGCTTGAGCTCGGCCCGGCGCTCGGCGTAGCGGGCGACGACGGCGCGCCGCCGCTCGTTCTTGGCGATCTTGCTCTGCTTGGCCATCAGACCTTCTCCCCCCGGGCGCGGATGCGGGCGACGGCGGCCTCGACGCCGATCGCGTCGACGGTGCGGATGCCCTTGGCGCTCAGCGCCAGCCGGACGTACCGGCCCTCGCCGGGCAGCCAGTAGCGCTTGCGCTGGATGTTGGGGTCGAAGCGGCGGCCGGTGCGGCGGTGCGAGTGCGAGATCGCGTTGCCGAAGCCGGGCCGGCGGCCGGTGAGTTGGCAGCGGGCGGACATGGGTGCTCCCTGGCGTCCGGGAATGGGCAGGACCGGGCTCACGTTACACCAGATGAAAATGACTTCCATTTCGATGTACGGTTCGAGCCAACCCCTCGGACCGGACCCCGAGACCCCGACCCCCAGACCCCAGGAGGACGTCCCATGGCCCGCAGCGAACTGCGCCCGGTGATCAGGCTCCGCTCCACCGCCGGCACCGGCTTCACCTACGTGACCCGCAAGAACCGCCGCAACGACCCGGACCGGATGGTCCTGCGCAAGTACGACCCGGCCGCGGGCCGGCACGTCGACTTCCGCGAGGAGCGCTGACCCCGGACGCGCGAACGGCGCCTCCCCGGACTCGGGGAGGCGCCGTTCGCGGCCTGGCCGCTCGGCTCAGGAGCCCTCGGGCGTCCAGCGCTGCTCGACCCGGGCGAGCTTCCAGTACCCGATCGCGATCGCCCAGACGACCACGAACAGCCCGGCGATGGCGTAGCCCACGTTGTCCAGCGAGATGTCCGCGACGAACCCGGTGACCGGGTCGGTCAGGTCGAGCTTCTCGTGCAGCACCCCGACCAGCTCGATGGTGCCGATGATGAAGGCCACCGCGATCGACAGACCCGTGATGGTCAGGTTGTAGTACACCTTCCGGACCGGGTTGGCGAAGGCCCACTGGTACGCGAAGTTCATGAACGTCCCGTCCAGGGTGTCGAACAGGCTCATCCCCGCCGCGAACAGCAGCGGCAGGCAGACGATCGCGTACCAGGGCAGCCCGGAGGCCGCGCCCGAGCCGGCCATCACCATCAGGGTGACCTCGGTCGCCGTGTCGAAGCCCAGGCCCAGCACCATGCCCACCGGGAACATCTGCCCCGGCCGGGTGATCGAACGGGTCGCCCGGTTCAGCACCCGGGCCATGAAGCCGCGCGAGTCGAGGTGCGCCTCCAGCTCCTTCTCGTCGAACTTCCCGGCCCGCATCGAGCGGAACACCCTGAGGATGCCGAGCAGCGCCGCCAGGTTGAGCGCGCCGATCAGGTAGAGGAACACGCCGGAGGTGGTCGTCCCGATCACGCCCAGCCACTTGTGGGTGGCCGACTCGTCGTCCATCAGCGTGTTCGCCAGCTGCGCGCCGCCCGCCACCAGGGCGGCCATCAGCACCACCATCGAGGAGTGCCCGAGGGCGAACCAGAAGCCCACCGAGACCGGCCGCTTGCCGTCCGCCATCAGCTTGCGGGTGGTGTTGTCGATCACCGCGATGTGGTCGGCGTCGAAGGCGTGCCGCATGCCGAGGGTGTACGCGGTGATGCCGAGGCCCACCCCGAAGACCTGGGTACCGACCGCGTACCGCTCGGGCGCGACCAGGAAGATCAGCGTGCCGAAGGCCACCACGTGCATGGCCACGATCACCGCCATCAGCCCGGCCGTACGGACGGTGTCCTCGCGCCGCCATCTGAAGCTGGGCAGCACGGAAGGGGCCGGCTTCGCGCCGGCGGCAACGGTTTCGGGCAGGGTCATCTGCGGATCACGCTCCAGCACCTCGTGGAAAACCTCGTGAGATGCCGTGGCCGGTCTCCTGGCTGACGGGATACCCGTGCCCGCCTTCCCAGGTGCGCGAGGCACCCAGTGGCTCCGTGGGCACGGACGACGTTCCTCCGCGGGCGGAGGAACGACCCGATCACAGTGGCGAGGGCCGCTCCGGGCTGGGACCCCTGAGGGTCCGTCACCGGTCTTCCCGAGCACCACGGCGGGGAACACCGTAGGGGCCGCGCCCCGACCCGTGCAAGGCTGCGCACCTGCGCAGGTGTCCAGGATCACAGGCGGCCGCCTGCAAGAATGTCCGCATGCATCTCGTACCGGCCGACCGCGCGGGCCACCGCACCATCGACGGGCACCGGGTCTGCGAGGCCATCGCCGCGATCGGCGACCCCGCGCACGTCCGGTCCTGGGCCGAACGGTTCTCCCTGCTCGCCGACCCCGGACGGCTCGCCCTGCTGCTCGCCCTCCACCGGGCCGGCCCGCTCGCCGTCAGCGACCTCGCGGTGGCCACCGGCATGCGCGACCCCGCCGTCTCCCAGGCCCTGCGGCTGCTCCGCACGGCCGGCGTGGTCACCGGCGACCGGGACGGACGAGTGGTGCGCTACCGGCTCGTGGACGAGGCCATGCGCCCCCTCCTCGACGAGTGCGCCGCCGCCGAGCACCACGAGCCCAGCGCGGCGGTGGGCTGACCCCTCCCGCCGACGCCTGCCCGACCTGCCGACTCCCGCTCGGGCCGCCGACTCCCGCCCGGTCCGCTGACTCCCGCTCGGGAAGGCGCGCCGTGAACGGCCCCGGCCAGTACGATCATGATGTGCCGTCCCACCCCCATGCCTGGCCCGCCGACCGCTGGAACACCGACCCGGTCAAGGCCCGCGTGCTGGCGGTCGCCCGCACCCTCACCTCGGCCACCCGGGTGCTGGACGTCCTCTCCCTGCTGAGCCCGCACGGCATCGAGTGGTACTTCACCGTCAACCCCGGTTCCGTCTTCGCCGACCGCGCCCTGGACGAGTACCTGCACGGCCTGTCCGGCTTCACCGTGCTGGACTGGGACGACGCCGTCCGCCACCGCTTCGACCTGGCCGTCGCCTGCGCCGTCCACTCCTCCATGCACCGCCTGGACGCCCGCCTCGTCGTCCTGCCGCACGGCGCCGGCTACAACCGCCTGGTCACCGAGTCCACCGGCGACACGGTCAGCGCCGCCGGCCTCTCCCGCAACGAACTCACCCACCGCGGGCGGGTGTTCGTGGACGTCCTCGGGCTCTCCCACCCCGAACAGCTGGACCGGCTGCGGACCTCCTGCCCCGAGGCCCTGGACGTCGCCCGGGTGGTCGGCGACCCGTGCTTCGACCGGATGCTCGCCAGCCGGCGCTCCCGGGACGGCTACCGCGCCGCGCTCGGCGCCGTCGGCGGCCGACGGCTCGTCGTCGTCAGCTCCACCTGGAGCGAGCACTCGTTATTCGGCCGCCACCCCGACCTGCCCCGGCGGCTCGTCCGCCAACTGCCCGCCGACGAGTACACGGTGGCCGTCGTCCTGCACCCCAACGTGTGGAGCCGCCACGCCCCCGGGGCGCTGCTCGACGACGCCCGCCGGATGGGCCTGCGCCTGATCCCGCCCCACCAGGGCTGGCAGGCCGCGCTCGTCGCCGCCGACTGCGTGATCGGCGACCACGGCTCGGTCACCGTCTACGGCGCCGCCCTGGAACACCGCACCATGCTCGTCGCCACCGGCGCCGCCGAACTCGACCCGCGCTCCCCCAGCTACGCCTTCGGCCAGGCCGCCCCCGTCCTCGACCCGGACGGGGACCTCGCCGCCCAGCTCGAACGGGCCCTCGCCGAGGCCCCGACCGGCCTGCGCGAGATCACCGACCGCTCACTCGCCCACCGCGGCGAATCCGCCCGGCTGCTGCGCCCGCTGCTCTACTCCTTCCTGGACGGCCTGGACGAACCCGGGGACGAACCGGCCCTGCCGCCCTACCCCAGGCCCGTCCCCTGCCCCGGGGCCGCCGAGTGGCCCACCGCGTACGACGTCGAGGGCAGCACCGAGGGGACCGAGGTGAGCCTGCGGCGCTACCCCTTCCACCCGGACGACCACACCCCGCGCGGCTTCCACGCCCTCACCGACGAGCACCCGGGCGACGCCCTTCGCTACACGGCCGAGGTGATCGCCCGCACCGAGGCGCACGCCGAACGCCCCGCCACCCGCTGGCTCGCCGACACCGCCGCCGAACTGCCCGGCCTCGCCGTCGCGGTGGCCGCCCTCGGCCCGGCCCGCCACCTGCTCCGGCTGCACGGCGGCCGGCTGCTGGAGGCCCGCGCCGAACCGGACTGGGGCCGCCCCGACCCCGCCGTCGACCCACTGCTGCTCGGCTCCGCCGTGGCCTGCTGGCTCGCCGACGGCGGCGACCCGGCCGGCCTCCCCAAGCACGGACTCACCGTCCGCACCGGCGGGCACCGCACCCGGGTGTCCTTCCGTACCGGGCCCTGACCCCGCCCGCCCGCTACGGACCGCCCCTCGGCCCGGACCGCCCCTCAGCCCGCCAGCTGCCGCAGCCGCTCGCGGCTGCGCTCCGCCAGCTCCGCGTCGTCCAGCTCCTCGGCGAGGGTGACGAGCAGGGTGTGGGCCTGCGCCTCCTTCGCGTACTGGTTCCGCTCCTTGGCCTGCCGGGCGCAGTCGTCCGCGTGGACGACGGCGAGGTCCAGCTGCCCGAGCGCCCGGTGGGCCCGGGCCCGGACCAGCGGCAGCTTCATCAGCATGTCGTTGTCCCGCGTCCGCCCGGCCCGGGCGGTGGCCTCGGCCAGCAGGGTCAGCGCCTCCTCCGGACGGCCGTCGGCGATCAGCGCCTGCGCCAGGTTGTAGCTCTGGACGATCTCGCCGTGGTCGTCGCCCCGGTTCTCCGCCAGGGCCAGGGTGAAGCGCTCCACCGCGTCGCCCGGGCGGCCGTCGGCCAGGCAGAGCAGGCCGTCGGTCTCGTAGAGCACCCCGACCACCCGGCGGTTCGTCACCAGCGGGACCAGCTCCGTGGCGAGCGCCAGCTGCTCGGCGGCGAGCCGGTACTCCTTGCGCTCCTGGTGGGCGCGGGCGAGCTGGTTGCGCATCTTGACCACGGCGGCCGGCTGGTTGTCCCACTGGGCCGACTCGATGCCGAGCCGGTGGGTGGCGATCCAGTCGTCGTAGAGCTTGCGGCCGTGGTACAGCGGCCAGAGCGACTCGCAGAGCCGCCACACCTCGCCGTGCCACCCCTTTTTGGATGCCGTCTCCACCGCCGCCCGCAGATTGGCGCGTTCGGCGTGCAGCCACCGCATGGCGGCGGTCTCGGAGTCGAAGCCGGGCAGGTCGTCACCGCTCGGGTCCTGCAAGCGGAGTCTCTCCCTGCCCATCGTTCGATCGGCGAGCGACGCACGGCCCCGGAAGTACGCCACATCACGTTCCAGGAGCTCCTCCTGGCACGGTAGTTCACGGGCACAGGCGTAGGCATGCGTCCGCACCACGTCATGGGCCTGGTAGCGATCCCCTGGACCGTCGTCCACCACCTCGTCCAACAGGTGCACGAGGTACAACTCGTCCAGGGCCTCCGCCGCCTGCTCGACGCCCACCGCAGCCGCGAGTTCAGCCGACACGTGGGGACCGGGGTGCACTCCGATCAGGTGGTACAGCACACGAGCCTGTGGCGAGAGCCGTTCATACACCGGGTCGTAGGTCCGCCGGAGATTTCCCTCGTCGTTGTCCAGCACAGCCAACCTGCGCTCCTGGTCCCTCAGTTCGGCCACCACCTGGCCCACCTTGAGGCGCGAACGGCCCAACAGCTGGCCCCCGACCGCGTTCAGGGCGAGCGGTAGTCCCTCACAACGCTCCACCAGCGCCGCGATCTCTCCGGCGGCGCCCCGCTCGGGCCCCAGCCAGCCACGCACCAGCGCCGCACCGGCCGCCGCACTGAGCCGGTCCAGCTGCTGCACCACGGCACCGTCCATGCGAAGCGCGCCCAGCCGTCGTTCCCGGCTCGCGGCCACCACCAGTCCCGCCGACGGGAGCAGGGCGCGGACCTCGGCGGCGTGCTCGGCATTGTCCAGGAAGATCAGACACCGCTTCTCGGCGGTTGCCGTACGGAACTCCGCGAAGCGCGCCGCTTCTTCGTCCGGAGACTCCTTCCCGAGAGCGCGCAGAAACATCTGCACGACCCCCGGGAGGTCCACCCCGGCCTGGTGCCGGTAGGCCTTGAGATCGACGTACAGCACGCCACCCGGAAAGTGCGCCGCACGCTCCTCGGCGAACTTCACCACCAACTCGGTCTTTCCCACCCCGCCCAGGCCGGTGAAGGCCACGATGGCAAGCCCACCCTCGTCGACCCTTCGCAATGCGGCAGTGAGCATGGCGATCTCGCGCTCACGGTTGACGAAGGTCTCACGTGGCGGCCGGGTCTGATGCGGCGTCGACACCTCCCGCGGCTGGTGGAGGTGCACCGACCCGATGCTCCCGGCCTGCACCACATGGCCGCCCACCGTGGCGCCTGACACGGTGTTGGCCACCTCGTGCCGCTCCATCCGCCTGCTCCCTCCGGCCGCCCGGGCCCCAGCCTACGGGCTGGGCACCCGGCCGGAGGGGCGCTCGGGTGTCACCGGGGGGTGATCTCGCCCATCTCGCCCCAGCCGTCCATGCCGGGGATCTCGATCGAGACGATCTGCGGCTTGGCGGCCACGGCGTACGACATGTCGTCCATGGCCTTGGTGAAGTGCGCGGACTCCACGTGCTCCTTGCCGGCGTCGCCGTCGCGGAACGCCTCGACCAGGACGAACTCGTTGGCGTTGTCGACGCTGCGGGACCACTCGAAGAAGAGGTTGCCGGGCTCGCTGCGGGTGGCCTGGGTGAAACCGTCGACCAGGTCGAGCCACTCGTCGGCGCGCTCGGGGCGGACCGCGAACTTGACCGTAATGAAGATCATGGGACTTCCTTCCCTTCCACGTTCACACGTGGCCGTGCGGACGGGTGCCCGCCGCTCGGCGGGCACCCGTCCATCGTCGCAGGTCAGAAGGGCTCTCCACGACACGGGGGCGTCGCGCGTCCCGGCTCGGGCCGGTCACGCCGCCTGGCAGGCGGGGCACCAGAAGAGGTTGCGGGCGGCGTGCTCCTCCGTCCGCACGTCGGTGCCGCAGACCAGGCAGGGCATGGCGGCCCGCCGGTAGACGTACACCTCGCCGCCGTGGTCGTCCACCCGGGGCGGGCGGCCCATCGCCTCGGGGGTGTGCTCGGGGCGGACGGTGTCGATCCGGCCCGCGGTGACGCCCTCGCGCATCAGGGCGACCAGGTCGGCCCAGATCGCGTCCCACTCCCGGCGGGTGAGGTCGCGCCCGGCCCGGTGCGGGTCGATGCCGTGGCGGAACAGCACCTCGGCCCGGTAGACGTTGCCCACCCCGGCCAGCACCTTCTGGTCCATCAGCAGCGCCGCGACGGTCGTCCGGCTGCCGGATATCCGGCGCCAGGCGGCCTCCGGGTCGGCGTCGGCGCGCAGCGGGTCGGGGCCGAGCCGGGCGGCGACGGCGGCCTTCTGGTCGTCCGTGACGAGCGCGCAGGTGTTGGGCCCGCGCAGGTCGGCGTAGCCGTCCTCGTTCTCCAGCCGCAGCCGGACCAGCCCGACCGGCGCGGGCGCCGGGCCGGTGCCGAAGGTGAAGCCGCCGTAGAGGCCGAGGTGGACGTGCACCCAGGCGCCCTCCTCGAAGCCGAGGAAGAGGTGCTTGCCGGTGGCCTCCGCGCCGGTGAGCAGCTGCCCGTCGATCACCTTGGCCTCGTCGGCGAACCGGCCCTGCGGGCTGGAGACCCGCACCGGGCGGCCGCCGAAGGCCTCGCGGTTCTCGGTGGCGAGGCGGTGGATGATGTGGCCTTCGGGCACGGGCGTCGGCTCCTCCGGGCTCGGCGACTGGACCCGTCCATCATCGCAGCCGGCACCGACAGCCCCGTGCCGCCGCGGGTCAGCGGACCGGGACGCCCATCAGCCGGGCCAGGATGACGCGGTCCAGCTCGGCGGCCGTCCCGGCGACGTCCAGGGCGGAGTTGTCGATGATCGGCAGCCCGGAGTTGTACCAGCCGGCCATCCGCCCGTGGATGCGGGCCACCTCCTCGTCCCCGAGCCGGCGGTTGCCGCTGCGCCGGGCGTTGCGGTGCAGCACCGAGTCCAGGCTGGGCAGCAGCACGACCGGGATCATGCCGGGGCCGATGTGCCGCTTCCAGCCGCCGAGGCCGATCGCCGGGCGGTCCGGGAAGACGGCGTCGTCGATGATGCAGGAGATGCCGTTGGCCAGGTAGTTGCGGCAGGCGAAGCCGCAGGTGCGGCGGGCCAGCCGGTACTGCGCCTCGGAGGCGTTGTTCCAGCCGGACTGCGGGTTGGCGAAGCCCGCCTGCACCCACTCGCGGACGTCGTCCAGGCTGATGTGCGCGGTCGGGGTGGGCCGCCGCTCGGCCCAGTGGCGGGCGACGGTGGTCTTGCCGGCCCCGGCCGGTCCGATCAGCAGGACGGCTATCGGCCCGGTGGCCGCGTGCTGCCGCGGCGGGTGGGCCGGCAGTTGGACGGGTGCGCCGGACGGCAGCAGGAAGTGCCCGGTGCCCCCGGCGGGCACGGGCGGCGCGCTCGGCACGGGTACGGCCGCGGGG
>NZ_LFVW01000505.1:0-7242 GCF_001182915.1 Kitasatospora sp. MY 5-36 | reverse complement strand
CGGACTGGGCAGGCCGGGCGAGGACGGTGGAGCGCACCAGGGCGTGGCGCGCGGTGTACGCGGCCGGAGCCGGTGCGGGTGCGTTCACGGGCGAGGGCGCGGGCGAGGGCGAGGGCACGCGGGCGTCCCGGGGCAGGGCGGTTCGGTTGGGCATGGCGGTTCCCTCCGACGGGGCCTGGCGGCGCGTCTCGTGGGACTGGTCGGACGGGCCGCGGCGTCGACGTCGCGGGCCCGGCCGGGATCCGCACGGCACGCCCTGGGTACGCGGGACGAACCCGACGCGTCCGGGTGGACGCGCCGGGTTCCGTCCTGATGCGCTGGCACCGGCCCCGGAAGGCCTGGCCGGCAGGCCCGGCGTACAACCGGACCCTAGGACGTCAGGCGGTCGGCACGTCCGGCAGCTGCGGCTGCGCGCAGGAGGACGAGCCCTGGCAGGAGCAGGAGCCCCAGGACGCGCCGTTCTCCGGCAGCGCGACGGTGTCGCGCAGCGAGGTGACGGTCAGCTCGCTGAGGTCGAGGTCCTGAAGGTCGAGGCCCTCGGTGGCAGCGGTACGGGACGTGGTGGTGTCGGACATGGCGAACTCCCTCGGATGGGCAGGCGGGCCGGTCGGACCGGAAAGGTGTGCCTGCGAGCGGGTGCTGCGGAATGTGCCGGGTCCCCCGTGGGTGCGCCGCACTCGGGCCGCTCGGACCCGGGCTTCGCGCCGCCCGAGAACGAATCTAGGCACCCGGCGGCGCCCGGCGGTACGGCCGATCGGCACCTTGGCCGGGAGCCCGTACCCCGTCGGCTCAAGACCGGTCCGGCTCAAGCGGCACTCCAGCGGCCCCCCACGGGCCCCCGACCGCGGCCCGGCCCGGCCGCGACCGGCGCCGGATCCGCGCGCCGCCCGCCCGTCCTGTTGCCGGTCCGTGAACTCGTCGGCGGGGCTCGCCGGGGAGGAGCGGCCGTGCGACGGCACGGGTGGGATCAACGGCCCTCGGCACGATCGACACCCGTGGTCGGGGCGTGCTCGTACGCAACCCGGCCCAGGACGTCCTGCGGGGCTTCTCGACCGGTCCTGGATCCCGCGTCGAGCGGCACCCGTTCAACGGCATGCGGAAGCCCGGCCGGGGGCGGGACGTGGGCCTGCCTTCGGACTCGCGCCCCCGGGACCGCTCAGTGCAGCGGCAGCAGCCCCGGGACCGGGCCGCCCCGCCGGGCCAGGCGGCGCAGGAAGGTGGTGACGCCGGGGGTGCCGACCGCCCAGGCCCGGGCCTCCGTGTCCGGCCGACGGCCTGGCAGCAGCGGCCGGTTCGGCGCGCCGCCCGCCCGCGTGAGGACCAGCTCCGCCACCTCCTGGGCGGCGGCCCAGTGCCGGGCCTCGCCGGTGGCCACCGCGAGGTCGACGCAGAGGTCCCCGACGCCCGCGAGGCCGCAGCAGCGGAAGACCTGCGCGGTCCTCGGGGCGAGCGTCCGGCAGGTGTCGGCGGCGTCGGCGGCCAGCGCCGTCAGCGCGTCGTCGCCGTACTGCCGGCCGGCCTGGACCAGCAGGGTGCCGAGCCCGGCCAGCCCCCGGCACCAGGAGAGGTAGCGGCGGGTCGCCCCGGGTGCGCGGGCGGCGGCGATGATGCCGGGGAGGTCGGCCGCGAGGCCGTCCACGATCTCCCGGGCGGTGCGCCGGGACGCCTCGTCGGGCATCGCGAGCAGGAAGTGGGCGACGCCCGCGCGGCCGTGCGCGAAGCCCTCCGCGAGGGCGGCGGTGCCGGGGTTGGGCTCCTCCCCGAGGTCGTCCAGCGGACGGCCGACCAGTTCGGCGGCGCAGTCGACCGCCGCCGCCCGGTGCGCTCCCATACCCGGGCCGAGCCCGGCGAGCAGCAGGTGCCCGGTGCCGATCCCGGCCGTCCCCGCGATCTGGTCGACGCCCGTGCCCTCGTACCGGCGGGGCGCCGGGGGCTGGGTGCCCAGCGCGGCGGCCGCCTCGGCGAGGAACAGGTCGACGCCCGTACGGCCCTGGTGGAGCGAGCCGTCCAGGTGGTCGAGGGCCGGGTGGGCGGCCGTCCAGGCGGCCAGGTCGGCGGCGGCGGAGCGGGCGTCCGGGCGGTCCGGATGCTGGAGCAGTTCGAGGCCGAGGCCGGCGGCGCCGTCGTACAGCGAGAGCAGGGTCCGGGGCCGCTCGGCGCCCGGGTCGGCGGCGAGCAGCTCGCGGGCCATCCGGACGCAGGTGGTGACGGTGTGGTCGAGCGCACCGTCCAGGACGCTCCGCCGGGTCTCCGCGGTCCACCGGGTGTGGCGGGCCCGCCGGGTCGGCACCGTCCCCTCGCGCAGCCGGGCCGCCGTGGCCGCACGCCGCGCCGGGTCGAGGCTCAGCAGGCCCTCGACGAGTTCCGCGGCCGGGTGTCCGGGCTCCGGGAGGGCGGCGCGCAGGCAGGCCAGGGTGCGGTCGCGGTTGGTCGCCGGGTCGGGGTCGATCACCACCGGGTCGAGGCCGGTGAGGGCGTGGTGCAGGGTGGTGCCCAGGGCGTAGTGGTCCTCGGTGGGGTCCTCCCCGGTGGCGCCGGGCAGGCCGTACCCGGCGGTGGCGCCCGGCGGGCGGTCGCCGTCGAGGGCGCTCACACCGAAGTCGACCAGCGCGGGCCGACCGTCCCGATCGAGCACGACGTTCGCGGGCTTGAGGTCGCAGACCACCACGCCGCGCGCGTGCACCGCGTCCAGCACCCGCAGCAACGCGCGCGCCAGCGTCCACCAGTCCCGCCCGCCCGCGCCGCCAGCGGAACCCGCGCCGGCCACGCCACCCGCCTCGGCGCCGTACGGGCCGGCGGTGAGCACCTCGCGGCGCAGGTCGGTCCGCCCACTGGCGGTGCTGACCAGGTACTCGTCGGTGCCGTGCCGGAAGTAGTCGACCAGCGCGGGCACTCCGGGGACCCCGGCCAGCGCGTCGAGCACCCGGCGCTCGTGCCGCAGCCGACCGCGCGCGTCGACACCCGCGCCGTCCTCGGCGACGAAGGCCCGGGCCTGCTTGACCACCACCTCGCGCCCGGTGGCGAGGTGGACCGCGCGGTAGACGTGGCCGCTCGGCGCGCGGGTGATGCCGGCGGTGATCCGGTAGCGGCCGTCGCCGACCCGGGTGGTCGCCGGGCGGGCGGGGGCGCCGGGCGCCTCGAACGGGTCGCTCGCCCAGGGCGGTCGGCGATAGCGGGCCTCGGCGAGGCCGGGGAACAGCGCGCCGTCCGGGCCGGCCATGCCGGCCTGGGCCTCGTCGTCGGTGACCCGGAACGGGCCGTAGCGGTAGTGCACCGGGGCGTCCGGCCGGACCCGGCGGTCGCTGACCACCGCGGGGCCTTCCCGACCGGCCAGCGCCTGCGCCAACTCCAGCCCCAGGGCGCGGACTTCCTCGGGCCGGGGGTAGACCGTGACGGCCTTGCCCACGGCGGCGGCGCCGTGCCGTCCGCTGTTGAGTTCCCACAGCGCCGCCGTGCTCACCGCGAACTTCACGTCGCAGACCCGGCCGAGCAGGATCGGGAGCGCCGTGTCCAGCAGCGCTTCGAAGCCGTCCGGGCGGGCGGAGAGGTGCAGCTTCCAGCCGTGGGCGAGCTCCGGCATGCGCGGGTCCCGGAGGTACCACCACTGGCCGTCGGTGCGCAGCGGGCGGTGCGGGCCGGCCGCACGGGCGGCCAACTGCTCGGCCCTGCCGCCCAGTTGTGCCCGCAGTGCGTCCTGGTGCGCGGCCTCGGCGGAGCCGGGGTCGGGCGGTGCGTTCATGGTTCCGTCCTCCCCCGGTCCGCCGTGGTCAGCCGTTCGTTCGGATCCGGGTGGATCAGGCGTTGAACTCACAGGGGAAGCGGGTCGGGACGTAGGTCACCCACGGCTCGCCCAGGCAGGCGGCGGGCGCGAGGTCGGCGTCGAACTCGTCCTCGAAGACGATGGCGTCCTCGTCGATCTCCAGCGGGCCGGCGTCGCGGATGTCGGTCAGCAGGGCACTCATGGGGGTCCTCCCAATGATTCAGGTGGTTGGGTCCTGCGTGCTGAGCGCGCTCATGCTAGCCAGGCCACCCGACCCGGGACAGGGAGCTGACGGACCCGCCGGATCGACTACGACAAAGGGAGGTTCCGTTTGTGGACGCCGGCTCCCGACCGCGCCCACCGGGACGACACGAACCGGTCAGCCGCGCAGGCGGCGGGCCCGGAGGTACTCGCGGGCCAGCAGGCGCAGCGCGGCGGGCTTCGCCGGGCCCGCCGAACGGCGCAGCAGGGCGCCGAGGTCGGCGCGGGCGGCGGCGCTGGTGAGCTCCTCCACGCCGACGATGCAGCGGACCATCGGGCGGTGGGCGGGCGGCACCCGGTCGATCACGGCCCGGCCCTCGGCGAGGC
Source organism: Kitasatospora sp. MY 5-36 (assembly GCF_001182915.1). Classification (NCBI taxonomy): domain Bacteria; kingdom Bacillati; phylum Actinomycetota; class Actinomycetes; order Kitasatosporales; family Streptomycetaceae; genus Kitasatospora; species Kitasatospora sp. MY 5-36. The sequence continues at coordinate 2,894 of NZ_LFVW01000505.1, read as the reverse complement.
TGCGGTCGGCCCGGTCGAGCAGGGCGGCGAGCAGGGCCCGTACGGCGGGCAGGTCGCGGGCCTGTTCCAGGTCGGCGCGGGTGACGCCGTGCTCCCGGAGGGTCTGCTCGGGGATGGTCAGCCGGCCCTCGGCGAGGTCCTCGGCGAGGTCGTTGACGAAGTCGAGCCGCTGGCTGCCGTCGATGAAGGTGCGGCAGGCGGCGCGGTAGTCGCCCTGGTCCCCGTCCGGGCCGAGCAGGGCGGCGACCACCATGAAGCCGGGCAGCGAGTACCCGTCGATGTAGGCCTGGTGGTCCTCCTCGGTGGCGAACCCGGTGAAGTCCAGGTCGGCCCCGGTCGCGGCGAGGAAGTCCAGCACCCGGTCCCGCAGCACGGGGTGGGCGGCGACGCTGTTCAGCAGCGGGCGCAGCTCGGGGTCGTCGGTGCGGCCCGCGGCGAGGCTGTCGGTGACCTGCCGCTGCCAGCGGGCGGAGGCCGCCCGGCGTTCGGCGAGCGGGCCGCTGTCGAGCAGGGTGTCGGTGCGGTGCATGAAGGCGGCGGCGGCGATCACGTGCGGGACCGTCCGGGCGGGCAGCAGCAGGTCTGTGGCGAGCGCGACCTCCCGCTTGTACCGGGCGACCTGTTCCCGCTGCCGGCCGTAGTCGGCCCGCAGCCCGGCCTCCCGCACCCCGGCCGCGTCCAGCGCCCGCTCCCACCTGCCCACTCGGTCCACCCCATCGTTTGTTCGACGGGGGTCGAGCGTAGCCGGTGGGAGCGGGAGGACCTATTCGGGCTCCCGGGGCCGTGCGGTCCCGGACCGCGGCCCCCGCGGCGCCGGACCGCAGGGCCCCGGGGCGCCGGTCAGCGCTGGCGGATCGCGGAGAACCCGCAGGCCGGGGTGCAGAGGGTGACGATGCCGCTGTAGCGGTGGGTGGTACGGCCCCGGGTGACGCTGTGCACGGTGTGCTTCTCGCGCAGGTTGAGCTCCCGGCAGCGCGGGCAGGCGGCACCGACCGGCTGGCCCCACGGGCGGTTCGGGTTGAGCTTGGCGATCGAGACGACCATCAGCACCGCGGCCACGCCCGCGCCGCCGAAGCCGACCACCCGCCACACGCCGTTCCCGGACTCCCGACGGTCGATCATCTCGTCGTACGAGTAGGTGCCCCCGCCGCCGCGGCTGGACCATATCCGGCACTCGCTGTGCCGGGTCATGGTCTTGCCGTCGCAGGTCGGCGGGGTGTCCGGGTCCGCCTTGCCGACCACCAGGGCCAGGAAGAAGCCGAGTGCGATCAGCAGGCCGAACAGGACCACGGCGACGGTCCGGCTGCGCCCGGTGTGCAGCCGTTTGCGCTCGTTGTACGCCGTATCGATCACTGTCTGGGCCATGTTGCCCCCGTCGACCGCCACTGGCTCTCCTCCTGGTGTCCGCTTCGCCCGCCCGGCCCGTGGTACCGGGCCGGAGGCGCCCCTCGGGTGGGGGCGAGAAGAACCCACCACGAAGGGCGTTTGCTTGTACGGAACTTGGGAAGAACTTGACCTTTCAGTCCTCCGCCGCGACCGAGGCCAGGTAGGCCTCCGCCCTGGCCGGGTCGAAGTACCACTCCTCCAGGTCCGCCGGGTCGTCGAAGGCGTTGGCGAACCGGTGGGCCACGGCGGGCAGCGAACCCCCCGCCCCGAGGATCCGGAGGACGTGCGGGGGCGGCGGGGCGAGCAGCTCGTTGCTCCAGGTGGTGGAGGGGGCTGCGGTTCGCCAGAACCCGTCGAAGGCCGCCTGCTGGAAGGCCCGGTCGAAGGGCCTGTCCCCGTGGGCGAGGATCGCCGCCAGGTAGCCGGCGGCGCACTTGGCGGCGTTGTTGGAGCCCTGGCCCGCGATCGGGTCGTTGAGGACGACCACGTCCGCGACGCCCAGCACCGTGCCACCGCCGGGCAGTTCGCCGATCGGACGGCGCACCCCCGGGGCGAAGCGCCCGGCCAGCGTCGCTCCGGCGTCGGTGAGTTCGACGCCGGAACGGGTGCGGTCGTACTCCCAAGGCGTGAAGGCCTTCATCAACTCCAGCGTCACCCGCAGGTGTTCGGCGGGATCGCGGATCCCGTCGAAGGCGTCCGCCGGGCCGCCGGGAATCGCCTCCCAGACCATGGCGTCGCACGGACCGGCCTCGGTCAGCGCCGGCACCAGGAAGAGCTCGCCGACGCCCGGCACCAGGTTGCAGCGCACCGCCGGGTAGTCGTGCTCGGGGCGCGGACCGAGCCCGTGCACATAGCTGGCCGCCAGCGCGCGCTGCGGCCGCTCGTACGGGGAGCGCTCGTGGTCGCGCTCGAACAGCGAGGCCAGCGCGCCCTTTCCGGAGGCGACCAGCACCAGGTCGTACGAGCCGACCAGGTTCTGCAGGTCGGCCGCGGTCACCTGGCGCAGCTCCACCCGGCCGCCGCGCTCCGCGAACAGCTCCAGCCAGGTGGACATCTTCAGCCGCTGGTCGACGGACTGCGCGTAGGCGTCCAGCCGCCCGACCCAGTCGACCGCCCGCTCCGCCTCCGGCCCGGCGACCGACACCCCGAGGCCCTCGATCCGGGGCGCCCGGTCGGCCCACAGGTCCAGGCCGAGGGCCCGCTCGGTGCGCAGCGCGGAGTCGAACATGCACTGGCTGGACATCACCCGACCGCCGCGCACCTCCTCCGGGCCGCGGTCGGTCAGCACGGTCACGTCGTAGCCGTGCGCCTGTAGCCCCAGGGCCAGTTGGAGTCCGGCCTGCCCTGCGCCGACGATCAGAACTCTGCGCATCGCCCCTGCTCTCCTGGTGGTACGTCCCGGACGGCGGCCCGGACGGACCGGCCGTCTCCGGCCTGCTTACCAGTCATCGGGGCCGCCCGTCCACGGGCCGTACCGGCCTTCGCTCCCGACCCGTACGGACGCTCGC
>NZ_LFVW01000504.1:0-1267 GCF_001182915.1 Kitasatospora sp. MY 5-36 | reverse complement strand
CCCGCCCCGCCTCACCCCGTGACCAGCCGCCGGCCGCTGACCTCCTCCGGGCGGATCCGCACCCAGCGCGGCCGCGCCCCGCCCGCCCAGGGGGCCGCGCCGGGCAGCCCGGCCAGCCGGTCGAGCTCGGCGGGGTCGTCCACGTAGTGCGCCGGGCCGAGGGCGAGCACGCTCCAGCCGCGCCCGAGGTACTCGTCGATGTGGTCGACCTGGAAGGAGACCGCGGCCCCCTCCACCGGGGCGGCGGCGTCGTGCTCGCCGGTGCGGTAGGCGAAGGAGCCCTGGTCCACCACGTAGTTGACCGGCAGCACCACCGGCCCCGGCTCGACCGGCAGGGCGATCCGGCCGATGCCGTGGCCGCCGACCAGCTGCCAGCACTCCGGCTCGGTGAGGTCGAGCAGCCGGGGGCGCGGGCCGGGGCCGCCCTGGCCGGGCGCGGCGTCGGCACGGCCGGACCGCAGCTCGCCCGGGGTGGTGTCGAGGGCGGCGGCGATCCGGACGAAGCCCGCCGGGTCGAAGCCGGGCCCGGCCTCCAGCAGGCACCGCAGGTAGCGGGGGGCCATCGCGGCCCGGTTGGCCAGGGCCTCCTCGCTGAGGCCCAGCTGCTCGCGCCGTTCGGCGATCCGACGGGCGACGGCGGCGGGGGCGGGGGTGTCGTTCACGGTGGTGACTCCTCGGCTGGCCGGGGGCCGTCTGGCCGCGTCCGGGCGGTGACCAGGGCGGATCCATCCAAGCGCCCGGCCCCCGGCAAGTCGAGCAACGGCCCGGCCCCGTGCGTGTCGGTCCGCGCCCCCGGACCGCCGGCTCCTCAGGACTGCTGTCCGGGACCGGCTAGCCCTTGGTCCTCCGGTCGCGCCAGGCCGGGGCGAGCGCGGCGAGCATCACCGCCGCGGTGAGCACGAACGCCCACGGATAGCCCGTCGCGCCCGCGACCGCGCCGAAGGCGACGGCGCCGACGCCCATGCCCCCGTCGAAGGCGACGTTCCACAGCGCCGTCACGGTGCCGTACCCGGCGGGCGGCACCCGGGCGTACATCAGCGTCAGCGTCGCGTTCTGCGCGACGCCGAAGCCCGCGCCGAACAGCGTGGCCCCGGCCACCACGGCGACCGGGCTGCCCGTCGAGGCCAGCAGCAGCACCCCGCCGGCGCAGACCAGCAGGGCGGGCAGCACCAGCCCGGACGCGCCCCGGCGGTCCCCGTACTGCCCTGCCAGCCAGCGGGTCGCCGTCGCGGCCCCGGGCTGGACCAGCAGCGCCGCCGCGACGGCG
>NZ_LFVW01000503.1:0-8590 GCF_001182915.1 Kitasatospora sp. MY 5-36 | reverse complement strand
CAGCCTGCGGCGGCTGGCGGCGCTGGGCGGGGCGGCCGACGGTGCGGGGGCCGAGCCGGCGCGGCCGGTCACGGCCTCGGTGGGCTGAGCCGCCACGGAGCCGGTGCGGGGGAGTCCCGGGGGAGTCCCGGGACAGCGCTGGGGGACGACTGGGGGACATCCCCCATTCCTCCCCCAAGTAGCGGAGCACCGCGGCCCGTTCGGACCGGAACCGGTTAGCGTGCGGCCATGACTTCGATCATGGGTTCGACCCTGCGCAGGCACCTCGTCGTGGCGGCCGGTGTCACCGTGCTGCTCGCCGCCAACGCGGCCACCGCCGTCGCCCGCCCGGCCGGTCCGTCCGTCGCCGAGCAGTTGCGCCGGGACGCCGCGGCGATCCACGACCTCGGCATCAGCGGCGTGCAGGCCCGGGTGATCGGGCCCGACGGCCGCCAGACGGTCGCCACCAGCGGCACCGCCGACGTCACCACCGGCCGCCCGGTCTCCCCCGACGGCTACTTCCGGATGGCCAGCACGGCCAAGACGATGGTCGCGACCGTGGTCCTCCAACTGGAGGCCGAGGGGCGGCTGTCGCTGGACGACACGCTCGGCCACTGGCTGCCGGAGGTGGTACGGGCCAAGGGCGGAGCCGGCGGCGGGACCACCGTCCGCGAACTGCTCCAGCACCAGGGCGGCATCGTGGACCACCTGCCCGGATACGACTCGAAGGACGGGTACGAGCGGGAGCGCTACAAGGTCTACCAGCCCGAAGACCTGGTGGCCGGGGCGGAGTTCGGCACCGACAAGAGCTGGAGGTACTCCAACGTCGGCTACCTCCTGCTCGACATGGTCGTCGAGCGGGCCACCGGCCGCCCCGCCCACCGGGAGGTCGAGGACCGGATCCTGCGCCCGCTCGGCCTCGACCGGACCCGGCTGATGGGCACCTCGCCCACTCTGCCCCGGCCGCACGCCCAGGCCTACCAGCTCTTCCCCGAACCCGACGGCCGGGTGGACGTCACCGAGCAGGTGCCGATGGACCAGGGGCTCTCCTGGGCCACCACCACACGGGACGAGAACGTCCTCCTCCGCGCACTGCTCGCGGGCCGGCTGCTGCCGGCGCGGCAACTGGCCGAGATGCAGCGGACAGTGACCGTGGACGACCAGACCTCGGAGATGTGGCACGGCGGCGAGTACGGGCTCGGCCTGGTCAAGCGCTCGCTGACCTGCGGCGGGACCTACTGGGGCCACGACGGCGGGGACGGCGGCTTCATCACCCTCAACGGCGTCACCGAGGACGGGAAGCGCAGCGCCGTGGTCTCCATGTCCGAGGCGCTCGGCGACAGTTGGGACCACATCAAGGCCCAGGAGGACGCGGCCTCGAAGCTGATCGACCACGCCCTGTGCGCCGGCAGCCCCCGCGCCAGCTGAGCGGGCGCCGGCGGGGCGTCGGACCCTGTGATCGACGACCGCATCGTCCGACGGGAGGGTCGTGCGGGTAGGGAACGTCTCCTCCCCGGGGTGTACACGGATAGGTCGTAGGGTCGAGGGCAGGTCGTCCCGAGGGGCGATGACCGGCGGGTGCCGGCGGCCACAGGGTGAGGCCATGACGGAAGTAAAGAACATGAAGGAACGTCAGTTTCGCTCAAAGCTAAGGCGGTTCACCTCGGGCGCGCTAGCGGTCGGGCTGACGTCCGCGCTGCTGACAGCCCTGGTGCCCGCCGTGGCCCAGGCCGCCGGCACCGACCTCGGGACCGGCCCCGACACCGACCGGGGCGGCTGGACCGCGAAGATCAGCCGGACCGAGTACGGCGTCCCGCACGTCCTCGCCCGTGACTTCGGCGGCCTCGGCTACGGCTACGGGTACGCCTTCGCCCAGGACAACCTCTGCCAGCTCGCCGACCAGGTGCTCACCGTGCGCGGCGAGCGCTCGCGCCACCTCGGCCCGGACGGCGAGTCCGTGGACCGGGTGAGCAACCTGGTGAGCGACACCTACCAGCAGGGCCTGCTGCGCGCCGGGACGGTGCGGCGGCTGCAGGCCGCCCCCGCGCCGCTCGGCCCGACCGACGAGGTGCGGCAGCTGGTGGACGGCTACGTCGCCGGGTACAACCGCTACCTGCGCGACACCGGCCCCGACCACCTGCCGGACCCGTCCTGCCGGGGGAAGGCCTGGGTCGGGCCGATCACCGCGGACGACCTGTGGAACATCCTCTACTCCGCCAACACCCTGGCGGGCAGCGGCGCCGCCAAGCAGCAGATCGCCACGGCCGTCCCCGCGGCCTCGACCGGGCCCGCAGTCACAGCCGGGTCCGGCGCCGAAGCCGCCGGACCCGCGGCGGACGCACCCCGGATCGCCGCTCCCGGCCACTCCGCCGACAACCCCGAACTCGGCAGCAACGCCTGGGCGATCGGGCGCGACGCCAGCCGCGACGGCACCGGCCTGCTGCTGGCCAACCCGCACCTCCAGTGGGCCGGCGAGCAGCGCTTCTACCAGGCCCAGCTGACCATCCCCGGCGTCCTGGACGTCGCCGGCGCCGGACTGTACGGCATCCCGTTCCTCCAGATCGGCCACACCCGCGGCCTCGCCTGGAGCCACACCACCAGCTACGCCGACCACTACACCCTCCACCGGCTCAGCCTGGTGCCGGGCGACCCGACCGCGTACCTGGTGGACGGCCAGGCCGAGCGGATGGCCCAGGAGACCGTCAAGGTCACCGTCCGGGCCGCCGACGGGACACTCTCCACCGTCGACCGGAGCCTCTACCGCTCCCGCCACGGCTACGTCCTCGCCGACGGCTGGACCGGGGAGCACGCCTACACCCTCGGCGACGCCAACGCCGAGAACCTCCGCTCCCTGAACCAGTGGCTGGCGGTCGGCCGCGCCCAGAACCTCGACCAGCTCCGCCAGGCCCAGCGCACCTACCAGGGCCTCCCGTGGGTGTACACCACGGCCGTCGACTCCACCGGCACCACCTGGTTCACCGACGCCTCCGCCGTCCCGAACCTCCCCGACGCCCAGCGCGACCGCTGCCTGGTCGCGGGCGGCGGCTTCGGACAGGTGCTGGACGGCTCGACCGCCGCCTGCGACCCGGGCACCGACCCGGACGCGCTCGTACCCGGCGTCTTCGGCCCCGCCAACCAGCCGGGCCTGACCCGCACCGACTACGTCGCCAACTCCAACAACGGCCCGTACCTGACCAACGCGGAGGCCCCGCTCACCGGCTTTCCCGCCATGTACCAGGGCGCCTCCGCGCGGATGCTGCGCAGCCAGCTGGGCCTGCGGATGATCGCCGACCGCCGGGCCGGCACCGACGGCCTCGGCGCCCCCGGGTTCACCCTCGGCTCGCTCCAGGCGACGATGTTCGGCAACCGGGTGCAGAGCGCCGAACTCGACCGCGACGACGCCGTGGCGCTGTGCCGCGCCCACCCGGAGATCGCCGCCTCCGACGGCAGCCGGGTCGACGTCCGCCCGGCCTGCGACGCGCTCGCCGCCTGGAACACCCGGGCCGACGCCGACAGCCGGGGCACCGTGCTCTGGCAGGCGTACCGGGACGCGCTGGCGGGGACCGGCGCGACCGCCTGGCAGACGGTCCCGGCCGACCCGGCCCGGCCGCTGACCACCCCGCGCGGCATCGACGCCGCCAACCCCGACGCCCAGCGCGCCCTGGCCGACGCGGTGAAGGGCCTGGCCGCCCGCGGCCTGCCGGTGGACGCCCCGATCGGCCTCGTCCAGCGCTGGGCGGGCATCCCGCTGCACGGCTGCTCCCACCAGCTGGGCTGCTTCAACGTGCTGACGGCGGGGCCGGATTCGGGCACCGGCGGCGGCACCTACCCGACGAACCTCGGCAGCGTCCCGCACGGCGGCACCTTCCTGATGGCCACCGAGCTGACCGACCGGGGTCCGCGCACCAGGACGCTGCTCACCTACGGCGAGTCCGCCGACCCGACCTCGCCCCACTTCACCGACCAGACCCGCGTCTACGCCCGCAAGCAGTGGGTGACCGAGCGTTTCACCGAGGCCGAGATCCGCTCCGCGCCGGGCCTCGGCGTCACCGTCCTGCGGCGCTGACGCGCCGTCGTACGGGCCTCCGGGCCGCCGCCGTTCCCGGAACGGCGGCGGCCCGTCCGACCTCGTGCGGCGGGGTCAGGCGAGGGTGACCTCGACCGGGAGCCGCTTGATGCCGTTGACGAAGTTGGAGCGCACCCGCGGGACGTCCCCGGCGAGTTCGATGCCCGCCAGCCGCGGGATCAGCTCCTCGAACATGATGCGGATCTCGGTGCGCGCGAGCAGGTTGCCCAGGCACAGGTGGGGGCTGCCCTTGCCGAAGGTGACGTGGTCGTTGTCGCGGCGGGTCACGTCGAAGTCGTAGGGGTTGCCGAAGACCTCCTCGTCGCGGTTGCCGGAGGCGAACCACATCACGACCTTCTCGCCCTCCCTGATCCGCCTGCCGCCGAGTTCGACGTCGCGGGTGGCCGTGCGGCGGAAGTGGTAGACGGGGGAGGCCCAGCGCAGGAACTCCTCCACCGCGCCGGGGATGAGGGACGGGTCCTCCCGGAGGCGGGCGAGCTGCTCGGGGTGCTGGAGGAGGGCCAGCATGGAGTGGCTGATGGTGTGCCGGGTGGTCTCGTTGCCGGCGACGACCAGGAGCAGGAAGTAGTTGTCGAAGTCCTGCGGCGAGAGCGGCACCCCGTCGCGGGGGGTCTCGTTGACCAGCCTGGAGACCAGGTCGGTGCCGGCGCCGCCGCGCCGCTGCCGGGCGAGTTCGCGGCCGTAGGCGAAGACCTCCAGCGAGGCGGGCGAACGGAACGGCAGGTCGCGGTACTTCTCGCTCTCCGCGCTGTGCAGCAGGACGTCGGCGTAGTCGGGGTCGGTGTTGCCGATGATCCGGTTGCCCCAGTCGATGAGCTGCTGGTTGTCCTCCGGGGGCACGTCCAGGAGGCGGGCGAGCACGTTGATCGGGAAGTCGGCGGAGACCTCCTTGACGAAGTCGAAGCGGCCCTTGGCCAGGGCGGCGTCCAGCGTGGTGGCGGTCAGGCCGCGCAGGAAGTCGGCGTAGCTGTTGATCACGCCCGCGCCGAACTGGCGCTGGAGGATGCTGCGCAGGGCGCGGTGGCGGACCCCGTCCAGCTCCAGGATGGAGGCGCGCTTCTTGATCTGGTCGTCGTCGACCTCCTCCAGGTTCACGAACCTCGTCGAGGTGAAGGTCTCGGCGTCCCGGTCGACGCGGGCGATGTCGGCGTGCCGGGTGACCGCCCAGAAGCCGGAGTTGGGCGCCTCCTCCGGCTGCCAGTGCACCGGGTCCTGGTGGCGCAGGGTGTGGAACATCCGCCACGGGGTGACGCCGTCGGTGAAGTTGTCGAGGTCGGCCAGGTCCACCTGGTCGAGGGGCAGCGGTTCGTCGATGGCGCCGGAGGCGGGCGGCGTGGACGGCACGGTGGTCACGGTTGGTCTCCTCGGTCTCACAGGTGGTACGCGTACTCGGTGAACTCCCAGTCGGTGACGTGCCGTTGGAAGCGGGCGACCTCGTCGCGCTTGTACGAGAGGTAGGCGTCGACGAAGTCCCGGCCGAGCACCCCGGTCAGGGCCGGGTCCGCCTCCAGGGCGTCGAGCGCCTCGGGCAGGGACGTCGGCAGCAGCGCGGACCTGGCGCGGTCGTAGCCGTAGCCCTCCAGCGGGGCGGCGGGCTCCTCGCCGGCGAGGACGCCCAGCAGGGCCGCCGCGACGGTCCCCGCGATCAGCAGGTAGGGGTTGGCGCTCGCGTCCCCCAGCCGCAGTTCGAAGCGGCTGCCGGAGCCGCGCTCCGGCGGGATCCGGACCATGGCGCTGCGGTTGTCCAGCCCCCAGTCGATCAGCCAGGGGGCGAGGGTGTCGGGGCCGAAGCGCTTGTAGGAGTTGACCGTCGGGTTGGCCAGCGCCGCGAGCGCCGGGGCGTGGGCGAGGACGCCGGCCACCGCGTGGCGCGCGGTCGCGCTGAGCCCGTACGGCGCGGCCGGGTCCGCGAAGACGTTGCCGCCCGCGCCGTCCACGCAGGACAGGTGGAGGTGGAAGCCGGAACCGCCGGCGCCCTGGAAGGGCTTGGCCATGAAGGTGGCCAACCGGCCTTCCTTGCGGGCGAGTTCCTTGACCGCGGACTTGAAGCGGAAGGCGCGGTCGGCGGCCGCCATGGCGTCGGAGTGGTTGAGGTTGATCTCGAACTGGGAGCCGTCGAACTCGTGGTTGCCGTTGGTGATGCCGATGCCGAGGTCGCGCAGCAGGCGCAGGGTGCGCAGCAGGTGGTTGTCGGCGTCCGCGCGCAGCCCCGCCGTGTAGACCACGCCGGCGGCCTCGCTGTAGCGGCGCCAGCCCTGCGGCGTCCCGGGCGCGGCGTCGCACAGGAAGTACTCCAACTCCGGCCCCACGACCGGGTGCAGGCCGTGCTCCCGGCACCGGTCGACGACCGTGCGCAGCAGGTCGCGGGGGGACTCCGGGGCGGGCCGTCCGGTGGCCGGGTCGGTGACGTCGCCGAGGCAGCTGGCGACTCCGGGCTCCCAGGGCAGGGCGGCCAGGGTGTCGAGGTCGGGGCGCACGCAGATGTCGGGCAGGCCGGCGTCCAGGCCGCCGGGGACGGGGACCACGTCGCCCTGGGGGCTGGTGTGGTAGACGGCGCGGCAGAAGGCGAGGCCGTGTTCGCAGGCCGAGGGCAGGTGGTCCAGCAGGACGTCCCGGGCCCGTTCGGTGCCGATGAGGTCGGGATAGGTCACCCGGACCACGTCGATGCCCTGGGCGGCCAGCCGCTCCAGGTGGTGGCGGACGGGCGGGATGTCGGATGCGCTCACCGGTGTCTCCTCTGGGGGAAGTGGGGCGCCTCCCCGCGTTCACGGCGTCGGGAGGGCCAGGGCGCACGGCAGTGGCGGGGTGGGGGAGGGGGCGCGGCGGCTTCGGGCTGCGGGGTGGGGCAGGACACGCTCGCTCGCTGGTGGCAAACGGTAGGGACGCCGGTCGCTCTCCCGCAAGGGGTCTGCCCCAGAAATTTATCCATCCGGATAGCTCTTGACCAGAGGCCGGCTGCTTCCTATGTTATTTGACATCAAACGTTTTGGCGGTCGCTCGTCACCGCCTTCCTCGGCGGCCATCGCCCCCTGCCTCCGGCGTCCGCCGCCCCCTCGGCCGTGATCCGGCCCCCGCGGCCCCACGCCCCCCGCGATCCCCCCGTTCCCTCCCTTTCCCGCGACGCTCCCCCACCACCAGGAGGACCGGCCATGAAGGTCGTCGTCGACATGAACAAGTGCCAGGACCACGGCCAGTGCGTCTTCGCCGCCCCCGACGTCTTCCGCTTCGACGAGGACGGACACCTCGCGTACGTCGCCCACCCCGACGAGGGCCTGCGCGCCGACGTCGAGGAGGCCGCCGACGTCTGCCCGCTCCAGGCCATCCGGATCGAGGACTGAGCCGTGACCGCACCCACCGCCGGGGCCGGCGTACCCGTCCTCGTGGCCGGCGCCTCCATGGCCGGGCTGCGCGCCGCCGAACAGCTGCGCGCCGCGGGCTGGGACGGGCCGATCACCCTCGTCGGGGACGAGCCCCACATGCCCTACAACCGGCCCCCGCTGTCCAAGGAGGTCCTGGCGGGCACGGCCTCCTTCGACTCGCTCGCCCTCCGGCCCCGGGCCGGCGTCTCCGACGTGCACTGGCGCCTGGGCACCGCGGTCGTCCGGGCCGACCTCGACCGCCGGACCGTCGAACTCGACGGCGGCGAGACCCTGCCCTACCGCGCCCTCGTCGTGGCCACCGGCATGCGCGCCCGGCGGCTGCGCTGCCCCGGCCCCGCCACCGGACGGCACACCGTCCGGACACAGGCCGACGCCCGGGGGCTGCGCGAGGCGCTGACCCGGCCCGGCGCGCGGGTGGTCGTGGTCGGAGCCGGCTTCATCGGCTGCGAGGTGGCCGCCACCGCCGTCGCCCTCGGCGCCGCCGAGGTCACCGTCGTCGACCCGCAGCCGCTGCCCATGGTCGGCCCGCTGGGCGAACTGCTCGCCGGGTCGCTGCTCGGCCGCCACCGGCGGCGGGGCGTCCGCTTCGCCCTCGGCACCGGGGTGACCGGCTTCCGGGGCGAGGACCGGGTCACCGGGGTGGCGCTGGCGGACGGCCGGGTGCTGGACGCGGACGTGGTGGTGGAGTCGGTCGGCTCGGTGGCCAACACCGAGTGGCTCGAGGGCAACGGCCTGGACCTCTCCGACGGCGTGCGCACGGACGAGCACCTGCGGGCCGGCGGGCGGCCGGAGGTGGTCGCCGTCGGTGACGTCGCCCGCTTCCCCAACGCCCGGTACGACGGCGTCCCGCGCCGCGTCGAGCACTGGTCCATCCCCACCGACACGGCCAAGCACGCCGCCAGGGTGCTCGCCGCCCACCTCGCCGGCGCCGACCACGGTCTCGCGCCGTTCGCCCCGCTGCCGACCTTCTGGAGCGACCAGCACGACTTCCGGCTGCAGTCCTTCGGCGCCCCCGGCCTCGGCCGGGACGACGCGCGCGTCCTGGCCGGCGACCCCGACGGGGACCCCGACGGGGACGTCCTGGTCGGCTACCACCGGGCCGGCCGCCTGGTCGGCGTCGTCGCCCTCGGCGGGCGGGGCGCCG
>NZ_LFVW01000049.1:0-37199 GCF_001182915.1 Kitasatospora sp. MY 5-36 | reverse complement strand
GCCCCGGCCGACCGGCTGCCCGGGCTCGCCGCGGCCGGCTTCCGCACCGAGCCCGGCTCGGCCTGGGAGCGGGCCACCGCCTGCACCGGGCTGCCGGGCTGCGCCAAGTCGCTGGCCGACGTCCGTACGGACGCGGCCCGGGCGCTGGACTCCGGTGCCGCCGTGAGGGCTGGTGCCACGGTGAGGGCCGGTGCCGTCGTGAGGACCGGTGCCGGCCCCGATGGTCTGCTGCCCGTCCACTGGTCGGGCTGTGAACGGCGCTGCGGCCATCCGGCCGGGCGGTGGGTGGACGTGCTCGCCACGGGGCGCGGCTACCGGGTGACGGTGAACGGGGCGAACGCCGACGTGCCGGAGCCCGATGCGGCGAAGGCCCATGAGATGAACGCCGTTGTGACGAACGCCGTTGTGACGAACGAGGAGATGGCCGAGGCGGTCGCCGAGGCCAGGAGGACCACGAAGTGATCGAGTACGAGAAGGACGGCGCGTCCATCTACCGCCAGTCCTTTGCCACCATCCGCGCGGAGGCCGATCTGGCCGCCCTCCCGGCGGACGTCTCCCAGGTCGCGGTGCGGATGATCCACGCCTGCGGGATGGTCGACCTGGTCGAGGACCTGGTGTACTCGCCCGGTGTGGTCGCCTCCGCGCGCGCCGCGCTGCACGCGGGTGCGCCCATCCTCTGCGACGTCAACATGGTCGCGAGCGGCGTCACCCGTCGGCGGCTGCCGGCCGACAACGAGGTGATCTGCACCCTCACCGACCCCTCGGTGCCCGAACTCGCCCGCACGATGGGCAACACCCGCAGCGCCGCGGCCATGGAGCTGTGGCTGCCCCGGCTGGAGGGCGCGGTGGTCGCCGTCGGCAACGCCCCGACCTCGCTGTTCCGGCTGCTGGAGATGATCGAGGCGGGCGCACCGCGACCGGCCGCGGTGATCGGCGTCCCGGTCGGCTTCATCGGCGCCGCCGAGTCCAAGCAGGCCCTGGCCGAGCACCCGTCCGGCCTGGAGCACCTGGTGGTGCGCGGTCGGCGCGGCGGCAGTGCGATGGCCGCCGCCGCCATCAACGCGATTGCGAGCGAAGAAGAGTGACGGACCGTCAGGGCACCACGGGTCGGCTGTACGGTGTCGGGCTCGGCCCGGGCGACCCGTCGCTGGTGACCGTCCGCGCCGCCGAACTCATCGGCAAGGCCGACGTGGTGGCCTACCACAGCGCCCGGCACGGCCGGTCCATCGCACGGTCGATCGCCGAACGGTATCTGACGGACGGTCAGATCGAGGAGAAGCTGGTCTACCCGCTCACCGTCGAGACCACCGACCACCCGGGCGGCTACCGCGGCGCGTTGGACGGCTTCTACGAGGAGGCCGCCGCCCGGCTGGCCGCCCACCTGGACGCCGGGCGCGACGTGGTCGTCCTCGCCGAGGGCGACCCGCTCTTCTACGGCTCCTACCAGCACATGCACAAGCGGCTCGCGCACCGCTACCCGACCGAGGTGGTGCCGGGCGTGACCTCGCTCAGCGCGGCCGCGGCCCGGCTCGGGCAGCCGCTGACCGAGGCCGAGGAGACGCTCACCGTCATCCCCGGCACGCTGCCCGAGGAGGAGCTGACGGCGCGGATCGCGGCCGCCGACTCGGCCGTGATCATGAAGCTGGGGCGCACCTTCCCGACCGTCCGCCGGGCCCTGGAGCGGGCCGGGCGGCTGGCGGACGCGCAGTACGTGGAGCGGGCCTTCATGGCGGGGGAGCGGATCGCGCCGCTCGCCGAGGTCGACGGCGACACGGTGCCGTACTTCTCGGTCGCGGTGCTGCCGAGCAAGGTCGCGCCGCTGGAGCCGGAGGTCCGGCTGTCGGACGGCGTCGGCAGCGTGACCGTGGTCGGCACCGGGCCGGCCGGGCCGCTCTGGCTGACCGCCGAGGCGCGCGGCGCGCTCTCCGAGGCCACCGACCTGGTCGGCTACACCACCTACCTGGACCGGGTGCCGGAGCGGCCGGGGCAGCGGCGGCACGGCTCGGACAACAAGGTGGAGTCGGAGCGCGCCGAGTTCGCCCTGGAGCTCGCCCGGCGCGGGCACCGCGTCGCGGTGGTGTCCTCGGGTGACCCGGGGGTGTTCGCGATGGCCACCGCCGTACTGGAGGTCGCCTGCGAGGAGGCCTACCGGGACGTCCCGGTGCGGGTGCTCCCCGGGATGACCGCCGCCCACGCGGCCGCTTCCCGGGCCGGCGCCCCGCTCGGGCACGACTACGCGACGGTGTCGCTCTCGGACCGGCTCAAGCCGTGGGACGTGGTGGCGAAGCGGCTGCGGGCCGCGGCCGAGGCGGACCTGGTGCTCGCCCTGTACAACCCGGGCTCGAAGTCCCGGACCACCCAGGTCGGGCTCGCCCGGGACCTGCTGCTGGAGTACCGGGCGCCGGAGACCCCGGTGGTGATGGCCCGCGACGTCGGCGGCCCGACCGAGCGGGTGCGGATCGTCCGACTGGGCGAGCTGGACCCGGCGCTGGTCGACATGCGGACCATCCTGCTGATCGGCTCCTCGCAGACCCGGGCGGTCGAGCGGGGCGGCGGCGTGGAGGTCGTCTGGACGCCGCGGCGGTACCCGGAGGAGTGACGGGTGACAGATGACAGCGAACAGATTTCATCATCTGTTCGCTGTCATCTGTTCTCTGTTGGCTGGTATCCGTTCCCTGTTCTCCGGCTGCCGACCGCTACCGGGTCGGCTTGGTGAGCAGCAGCTCCGTGTTGTGGTCCCCGCCCGCGCCCAGCAGCGCCGCCGGGCGGCCGTTCGGGTCGTTGTACGACAGCTCGCGGTAGAGCGCCGCGAGGTTGGCGTCCGAGGTGCCGCCGAAGTCCGTCCCGTACGGGGCGGAGGACTCGATCAGCGTGGTGAACAGCGAGAGCGTGCCGTCCCCGTTGTCCGCGATCTCGATGATCCGCCCGTGCTGCGGGTAGTCGATGTGCGAGGCGGTGTTGATCTCCCAGAACGCCCGCTCCGGCACCGCGTGGCCGTGCGGCGTGATCTTGTTCATGTGGGTGTGCCCGTTCACCCACGCGACCACGTTCGGGTAGCGCTGGAGCAGCGCCACCAGCTCGTTGCCGTCGTGCCGTCCCTCGAAGATGTTGCGCGGGTCCGGCAGCAGGTTGCCCATCGTGCCGCTGGTGTGGTGGCTGAAGAGCAGGATCAGCTCGTCCGTGCTCCCGCCGGTCACCTTGCGCCCGTCGGCGTCGTACCAGTGCCCGCTGTGCGTCTGCAACTGCTGCTCCAGCCAGCGCAGTTGCGCGGTGCCCAGCGAACCGTCGGCGAACCCGGCCTGGTTGGTGGTGTCCAGGCTGATGCCGACCACCTTCTCCGAGATGCGGAAGGTGTAGTAGAGCTTGCCGCTGTTCGCCATGTCCGAGGTGAAGCCGTGCCCGTACGGGCCGGCGCCGGTGACCGCCGGGTTCAGGTGGGCCTTGGCGAACTCCTTGAGCGTGAACGGCCGGCGGCGCTCGTCCGGGGTGACCTTGCGGACCAGGTCGCCGCTGGCGATCAGCTTCGCCAGCAGCAGCACGGCGCCCGCCGGGTCGCGGCGCAGCGAGTCCGTCAGCTGGGCGGCCGTGGCGTCGTCGCAGCCCTCCAGCTTGTACTGGCCGGTGTACAGGTCGTTCAGCAGCCCGAGGTCCGGCAGCGAGCCCTCGATGCTGTCGTCGTGGTTGCCGACCGTGGTGTACCAGGGCGTGCGCAGGCCCGGCGCGTCGAAGGGGCGGCCGGCGGCGGACAGGAAGCCGGCTATCTGCGGGAAGCCCTTCGCCTTGTAGCCGTCGTTGTAGGAGAGTTCGGGGTTCCAGTAGGCGGCGTTGCCGGAGTTCTGCACACCCTCGTAGCGGCTGAGGTCACCGGTGTTCTGGGCCAGCCGTCCACCGCCCATGACCTTGAGGTACCAGTCGAGTTCGGCGAGCTCGTGGTTGTCGGTGTTGTCGCCGGTGGCCATCACCATGCTGAACGGCATCCCGGTGTAGGGGCCGCCGGCGAGCGAGTTGACCCGCTCGACGAGGGCCGAGACACCGCGGGCGTTCAGGGCCTCCTGCGGCCGGTACGCGCTGCCGTTGAGCTTGGCCAGGTACTCGAAGCGCACCGGGGACTCGGTGTCCACCAGGTGCAGGTCGCTGAACTGGACGAAGCTGGCCAGCCCGGTCCGGCGGTCGTCCCGCCCGGTGGTCGCCGACGCCAGGTCGCCGCGCACCACCAGCGGCCAGCCCGGCCCGGCCGTCAGCCGCTTGTAGCCGCCGGTGCCGACCGGCGTGGCCACCTGCTCCAGCGTGGTCCCGGTGACCCTGACCGCCCGCGCGGCCGTCGTCGCCAGGGCCTGGTCGCGCGCCGCGGCCGAGGCGAACTGCGCGCCGCCCAACGACAAGGCCGACCAGGCGGCGGCCACCGACGTACCGGTGAGGAACGTACGCCGACTCATCCCTGCCACAAAAACCCCCACATGCTGGTGGCCCGGCGGGGCAGTCGACCCCGGCCGGGCCCACGTCTGTCATGAACCCGCTTCTGGCGGACCGCCAGATTACTCACTGGTAGCCGCGGCGGGCGAGGCCCGTGCGGAGAACTCTTCGGGAACGCGGGACGGCGCGACCCTCCGCAACTCGTGCACGAGGGGTTCCACCGAGCGGGGCGAGGCGCGGCCGCCGCCACCCCGGTCGGGCCCGACCAGGGCCGGTGGGGGAAAATCGGCGACGGCGTCCGGTGCGGCCGCCGGAGCGGAGCAAGGACGGCGCGGGCGCCGTCGGAAACGGGGCGCAGGTGGCCGCAGCGGGATCCGAGGCGGGAGTCGGGGTCGGCGCCGGAGCGGGCGGCCGGGCCGGCCAGCTGAAGAGCAGCGGCCTGCGGCCCGGCTGGACGACGGGCGCCTGCGCCACCGCCGCCACCAGGGCCGCGTACACCGCGCTGCTCACCGGCGAGTTCCCGGACCCGGTGGTCATCACCCTCCCCAAGGGGCAGCAGCCCGCCTTCGCCCTCGCGGCCGAGCGGCTGACCGTCGCCGAGCAGCCGACCGGTACTGAGGAGCCGACCGCAGCCGAGCAGCCGACCGGCCCCGGCGGGCGCACCGCCGCCATGGCCGGGGTGGTCAAGGACGCGGGCGACGACCCCGACGTCACCCACGGCGCGCTGATCCGCTCGACCGTACGGTCCGGCGAGCCCGGTACCGGGGTGGTGTTCCGGGCCGGCCCCGGGGTGGGGACGGTCACCAAGGCCGGCCTGCCGCTGCCCGTCGGCGAACCCGCGATCAACCCGGTGCCCCGGCAGATGATCCGGGACGTCGTCGCCGAGGTGGCCGCCGCGCACGGCGGCAGCGGGGACGTGGTGGTCGAGATCGCGGTCGACCACGGCGAGGAGATCGCCCGCTCCACCTGGAACCCCCGGCTCGGCATCCTCGGCGGCCTGTCCATCCTCGGTACGACCGGGGTGGTCGTCCCCTACTCCTGCTCGGCCTGGATCGACTCGATCCGCCGCGGCGTGGACGTGGCCCGCGCGGCGGGGCGCACCCACGTGGCCGGCTGCACCGGCTCGACCTCGGAGAAGGTCGCGGTCGCGGAGCACGGGCTGCCCGAGGACGCGCTGCTGGACATGGGCGACTTCGCCGGTGCGGTGCTCAAGTACCTCAAGCGCCACCCGGTGCCCCGGCTGACCATCGCGGGCGGCTTCGCCAAGCTGTCCAAGCTCGCGGCCGGCCACCTCGACCTGCACTCGGCGCGCTCCCAGGTGGACAAGGGCTACCTGGCCGGACTGGCCCGCCGGGGTGGCGCGGACGAGGCGCTGGCCGAGGCGGTCGCGGGCGCCAACACCGCGCTGGAGGCCGTGCAGTTGTGCCGTGCGGCCGGGGTGCCGCTCGGGGACCTGGTCGCCGAGGCGGCCCGGGCGACGGCGCTCGGCGTGCTGGTGGGCTCGCCGGTCGCGGTGGACGTCATCTGCATCGACCGCGCGGGCACCGTCGTCGGCCGGGCGGAGCCGCTCGGGCCGTGACAATGTCACGGGTGTCACGACGGAGCGACAACATCGCCCGGTGACGTGAAGAACTGACGCCCAAACAGGGCAAGAATCGGACAAATGGAGCAGTAGGGCGGCCCCCCGGTTCTGTCGCCATCTCAACCATGAGATATCGTCTGGCGAGTGACAGGCGACTACCTCACCCGTATCGGCACCCTCATCCGTACCGCGCGCCAGCACCGCGGCTGGTCCCAGGCGCAGCTCGGCGAAGCCCTCGGAACCAGCCAGAGCGCGGTCAACCGCATCGAACAGGGCAAGCAGAACGTCAGCCTTGAGATGATCGCCCGCATCGGCGAAGCCCTCGACAGCGAGATCGTCTCCCTCGGCTACTCCGGCCCGATGCACCTGCGCGTCGCCGGCGGCACCCGGCTCTCCGGCGCGATCGACGTCCGCAGCAGCAAGAACGCCTGCGTGGCGATCCTCTGCGCCTCGCTGCTGACCACCGGCCGCACCACGATCCGCAGCGTCGCCCGGATCGAAGAGGTCTACCGCATCCTCGAGGTGCTCACCAGCATCGGCGTCAAGAGCCGCTGGATCAACGAGGGCCGCGACCTCGAACTCACCCCGCCCGCCGAGCTCGACCTCGCGGCGATGGACGTCGAGGCGGCCCGCCGCACCCGCAGCGTGCTGATGTTCCTCGGCCCGCTGATGCACCGCGCCCAGCGCTTCGCCATCCCGTACGCCGGCGGCTGCGACCTCGGCACCCGCACCGTGCAGCCGCACCTGACCGCGCTGCGCCGCTTCGGCCTGGAGGTCGCCACCACCGGCGGCGCCTACCACGCCTCGGTCGAGCCGGGCACCCCGCAGGACCGCCCGATCGTCCTGACCGAGCGCGGGGACACCGTCACCGAGAACGCCCTGCTGGCCGCCGCCCGGCACGACGGCGTCAGCGTCATCCGCAACGCCTCGCCCAACTACATGGTCCAGGACCTCTGCTTCTTCCTGGAGAAGCTGGGCGTGCGGATCGAGGGCATCGGCACCACCACCCTCACCGTGCACGGCGTCCCGGAGATCACCTGCGACGTCGACTACACCCCGGCCGAGGACCCGGTGGAGGCGATGAGCCTGCTGGCCGCCGCCGTCGTCACCTCCTCCGAGCTGACCATCCGCCGGGTGCCGATCGAGTTCCTGGAGATCGAGCTCGCGGTGCTGGAGGGCATGGGCCTCGACTACGACCGCACCCCCGAGTACCGGGCCCACAACGGTCAGACCCGACTGGTCGACCTCACCGTGCGCCCCTCCAAGCTCACCGCGCCGATCGACACCATCCACCCGATGCCGTTCCCCGGCATCAACATCGACAACGTGCCGTTCTTCGCCGCCATCGCCGCGGCCGCGCACGGCACCACGATGATCCACGACTGGGTGTACGACAACCGCGCGATCTACCTGACCGAGCTGACCCGCCTCGGCGCCGACGTCAAGCTCCTCGACCCGCACCGCGTACTGGTCCAGGGCCCCACCCGCTGGCGCGCCGCCGAGATGATGTGCCCGCCGGCCCTGCGCCCCGCCGTGGTCATCCTGCTCGCCATGCTCGCCGCCCAGGGCACCTCCGTCCTGCGCAACGTCTACGTCATCAACCGCGGCTACGAGGACCTCGCCGAGCGCCTCAACTCCATCGGCGCCCGGATCGAGACCTTCCGCGACATCTGACCGACCGTCACACTGCTGGCCGGCCTCATCCGTTGAGCCCGGCCAGCAGCACGGAAACATCCAACCCGGTGTTCAGGTACTCCACGAACACCGGGTTGTCCAGTGCCCGGACGACGTGTTCCCTCCGAGTGCCCGGCGCTGTCCGGTGCCCTGCGGCGTTACTCGCCGGTGGTGCCGTCGAGGTGTTCGCGGAGGAGGTCGGCGTGGCCGTTGTGGCGGGCGTACTCCTCGATCATGTGGGTGAGGATCCAGCGCAGCGAGAAGACCTCCTCGCCGTAGTGGCCCAGGACGTCCAACGACTCCGCGGCGGCCACGAGTTCCCTGGCGTGGTCGCACTCGCGGCGCCAGATCGCGAAGGCCTCGTCGGGGTCGGCGGTCTCGGCGTCGAACTCGGCGAAGGAGCCGTCGGGGTGCGCCCAGAAGCCGCGCGCGTCCTCCTTGTTGAGGACGTTGCGGAACCAGCTGCGCTCCACCTCGGCGAGGTGGCGGACCAGCCCGAGCAGGGAGAGCCCGGACGGCTCCAGCACGCGGGCGCGGAGCTGCTCCGCGGTGAGGCCCTCGCACTTCATCGCGAGGGTGTCGCGCTGGTAGTCCAGGAAGCCTGCCAGTGTGGCGCGTTCGTCGGCGGTGCGGGGGGTCTGCGTGCGCTGATCATCGGTCATCGGGCCATCCTGCCCGTCATCCGACGGGCCCGCCGCCCAATTTCCCCGCTCCTAGCCCAGGTGCTCCAGCCAGCGCAGTGCGCCCGGGACGTCGGGTGCGACGGGGACGCCCTCCGGTACGGGCGGGCGTTCCACGATGATGACGGGCAGGCCCAGTCCGCGGGCGGCGGTCAGTTTGGGGGCGGTCGCGGCGCCGCCGCTGTCCTTGGTGACCAGGACGTCGATGTCGTGCCCGCGCAGCAGCGCCTCCTCGCCCTCGATCGTGAACGGGCCGCGGTCCAGCAGGACTTCGAACGAGGGCGGCAGCGGGGGCTCGGGCGGGTCCACCGAGCGGGCGAGGAAGTGGACGCCGTCGAGGTGGGCGAAGGCGGCGACGCCCTGCCGGCCGATGGTGAGGAAGACCCGTTCCCCGCGCCGGGGCAGCAGCTCGGCGGCCGCGGCGAGAGAGGGGGCGGGGAGCCAGTGGTCCCCGTCGACGCGGGTGAAGCCGGGGCGGCGCAGCACCAGCAGGGGGACGCCGGTGGCGGCGGCCGCGAGGGCGGCGTTGTGCGAGATGCCGGCGGCGAACGGGTGGGTGGCGTCCACCACCGCGTCCACGCGTTCCGTGCGCAGCCAGTCGGCCAGGCCCTCCGGACCGCCGAAGCCGCCGATCCGCACCTCCCCGGCGGGCAGCCGGGGTCGGGCGACCCGGCCGGCCAGCGAGCTGGTGACCCGGAGGGCGGTGGGGGCGAGTTCGGCTGCCAGCGTCCGCCCCTCGGTGGTCCCGCCGAGGACCAGGACGTGTCGCATCACGCCCCGCAGGGCTCGTGCGGGCGCTCGCGGTCCGCCGAGTAGAGGTGGCTGTCGCGGAAGTGCTCGGCGGCCAGGGTGCGGCCGACGATGATGACGGCGGTGCGGACCACGCCCGCGGCCTTGACCTGTTCGGCGATGTCGCCGACGGTTCCGCGCAGCACCAGCTCGTCGGGGCGGCTGGCCATCGCGACGACGGCGACCGGGCAGTCGGCGCCGTAGTGCGGGAGCAGCTGCTCGACCACGTCGTCCACGTACCCGGCGGCCAGGTGCAGCACCAGCAGGGCGCCGCTGCGGCCGAGGGTGGCGAGGTCCTCGCCCTCGGGCATCGGGGTGGCGCGCTTGGCGATCCGGGTGAGGATGACGGTCTGGCCGACGGTCGGGACGGTCAGCTCCCGCTTCAGCGCGGCCGCGGCGGCGGCGAAGGCGGGCACGCCGGGGACCACCTCGTAGGGCACACCGGCCGCGTCCAGGCGGCGCATCTGCTCGGCGACGGCGGAGAAGACGGACGGGTCGCCGGAGTGCAGCCGGGCCACGTCCTGGCCGGCCTCGTGCGCGGCGACCAGCTCGGCGGTGATCTGGTCCAGGTTGAGCTGCGCGGTGTCGATCAGCCGGGCGCCGGGCGGGCACTCGTCCAGCAGTTCGCGCGGGACGAGGCTGCCCGCGTACAGGCAGACCTCGGCGCGGGCCAGGATGCGCTGGCCGCGCAGGGTGATCAGGTCGGCGGCGCCCGGGCCGGCTCCGATGAAGTGGACGGTCACGAGGCGTTCTCCTGAAGGGGGTTGTCGGACGTGCGGGCTTCGGCGGCGCGGGCTTCAGTGGTGCGGTCCTCGGTGGCACGGGCGTCGGGCTTGACGGCGGACCACTGGGTGACCGGCATGGCCTGGCGCCAGCCGGTGAAGCCGCCCACGGGGACGGCGTGGGCGACGGCGAGTTTGACGAGCTCCCCGCCGTGGCGCCGGTACCACTCGGTGAGCAGCGCCTCGGACTCCAGCGTCACGGTGTTGGCGACGATCCGGCCGCCGGGGCGCAGCGCGGCCCAGCAACTCTCCAGCAGGCCGGGTGCGGTGAGGCCGCCGCCGATGAACACGGCGTCGGGGGTGGGGAGTCCGGCGAGCGCGGCGGGGGCGGGTCCGGTCGCCACCCGGAGCCGGGGCACGCCGAGCGCGGCGGCGTTGCGGGCGATCCGCTCGGCCCGGACCGGGTCGCGTTCGACGCTGACGGCCCGGCAGTCGCGGTGGGCGCGCAGCCACTCGATGGCGATCGAGCCGGAGCCGCCGCCGACGTCCCAGAGCAGTTCGCCGGGGGAGGGGGCGAGCGTGGCGAGGGTGGCGGCGCGGACGTGGCGCTTGGTGAGCTGGCCGTCGCTCTCGTACGCGGTGTCGGGCAGGCCGGGGACGAGGGAGGTGCGGGGGCCGTCGCCGAGGTCGACGGCGATGACGTTCAGCGGGTCGCCGGGCGGGTGCGGCCAGCCGTCGGCGGGGCCGTCCAGGTGGCGTTCGGCCGGGGCGCCGAGCTGTTCGAGGACCCGCAGGCGGGCGGTGCCGTAGCCGCGGGCGGTGAGCAGTCCGGCGACGGCGGCCGGGGTGGCGGAGTCGGCGCTGAGC
Organism: Kitasatospora sp. MY 5-36; assembly: GCF_001182915.1. NCBI lineage: Bacteria > Bacillati > Actinomycetota > Actinomycetes > Kitasatosporales > Streptomycetaceae > Kitasatospora > Kitasatospora sp. MY 5-36. The sequence goes on along the minus strand of NZ_LFVW01000049.1, from coordinate 26,472 downwards.
ACCAGCAGGCGGCGGCCGGGGTGGAGGGCGAGCGAGAGGGTGTCCAGCGGTCGGCCGACCAGGCTGACGACCTCGGTGGCCTCCAGCGGCCAGCCGAGCCGGGCGCAGGCGTAGGAGACGGAGGAGGGGTGCGGCAGGACGCGCAGGCGCTCGGCGCCGACGGTCTCGGCGAGGGTGCGGCCGATGCCGTAGAACATCGGGTCGCCGCTGGCCAGGACGGCGGTGCGGCGGTCGGCGTGGGCGGCGAGCAGCCCGGGGACGGCGGGGCGCAGCGGGGACGGCCAGGGGACGCGCTCGGCGGCGACCTCGTCGCGGGGGAGCAGGTCCAGCTGGCGGGGGCCGCCGACGACGACCTCGGCCTCCCGCAGCACGGCCCGGGAGCCGACGGCGAGGCCGGGCCAGCCGTCGGCCCCGATCCCGACGACGGTGATCGGGGGTGGCAGCTCGGGCACCGGGTGGCTCCTCGTCGTTCGAATGGGCCAATGAGTGGAATCTGACTGGCCGGGGCAGCCTACCTGGCGGTCTGTCCCCCACCCGCTCCCCAGTCCCCGGACTCGATCGGCGCCGGCTGCTCCCGCAGTCGCGCCTCGGCCCTCGGCCCGGCGAGGTAGACCCAGGCCGCCCGCGGCTCGCCCGTCGCGGTCCGCACCGTCATCCGCCGCCGGACGTACAGCCCGGTCCCGTCGGCCCGGCACTCCTCCAGCCGGTCCAGGGCCTCCATGGCTCCGGCGTACGCGCCAGGGCGTACGGTGACGAGCTCACCCACGATCCGACGCCCGGGCGCCGGGTCCGGCACCGCGTACGGGAAGCCGGGGCCCTCGTGCAGCGCGGCGCCGTCCAGCACGGCCGGCCGGACGTCGGCGCAGCGCCCGGCCAGGTGGACGGCATGATTGCGGCCGCCGCTGCGCAGGGTGCCGTACACGAAGAACGGCAGGGCCTCCTCGGATGCGGACACGGGTTCGACCTCCTCGCTGGGGAGCGTTCACGGTACGTCCCGCGGTCCGATTCCTGATACCGACTGGCGCACCGGGCCGTCCATGCGCTGTCATGTCGGATGTTCGGCCAGTACCGTCCAAGGGGGACACGCATGACACCGCCCGCTTCACCCTCCCAACCGGCCGCGACCCCCGGCTCAGCCCCCGACACCCCCGCCACCACCAAGGCCGGAGCCGAAGCCAGGACCGAAGCCAGGACCGAGGCCGGGGCCAAGGCCGGGGCGAGCCCCGTCCCCCGCCTCGGCGGCGCGGTCTGGCTGGCCCTCCTCGTGGTCTACATCGTCTGGGGATCGACCTACCTGGCGATCCGGGTCGCGGTCGAGACGATGCCCTCCTTCCTCTCCGCCAGCGCCCGCTTCCTCACCGCAGGCCTGCTGCTGGCCGGCTACCTCCTGGTGCGCCAGGGCCCGGCCGGTCTGAAGGTGACCCGGCGCCAGCTGGCCTCCTCCGCCCTGGTCGGGCTGCTGCTGCTGACCGGCGGCAACGGACTGGTGGTCCTGGGCGAGACCTCCGTCCCCTCCGGCCTGGCGGCCCTGCTGGTGGCCGCGGTCCCGCTGTGGATGGTGGTGCTGACGGCGTTCGGCGGCGATCGCCCGAAGCCCGCCGAGCTGGCCGGGGTGCTGCTCGGACTGGTCGGCCTCGGAGTCCTGTCGGCCCCCGCGATCGGCGGGTCGATCGAGCCGGGCGGCGTGATCCTGATCATCGGCGCCACCCTGCTCTGGGCGACCGGCTCCTTCGTGAGCAAGAAGATCCCGATGCCGGGCAACGTGCTCGCCGCGAGCGCCTACCAGATGCTGGCCGGCGGCCTCGGCGACCTGCTGGTCGGAGTGGGCCGCGGCGAGCAGCACGGGGTGGACCTCGGGGCGGTCTCCGGCCGGTCCTGGCTGGCCCTCGCCTACCTGGTGGTGTTCGGCTCGCTGCTCGCCTTCACCGCGTACGCCTGGCTGCTGCGCTCCGCCCCGCTGACCCTGGTGGCCACGTACGCGTACGTGAACCCGGTGGTCGCGGTGCTGCTGGGCTGGCTGATCCTGGCCGAGCCGCTGACCGGCCCGACCCTCGCGGGCGGCGCGATCGTGGTGGCGGGCGTCTGCCTGGTGGTGAGCGTCAGCCGGCGTCCGGGCCGCTCATCGAGCGCCGGGAGCCGAGCCCGTCCGGCGGAAACGGCCGATCCGGTCGATCCGTCCAGGTCGGTGAAGGGGCCGTCCGCCCGCAGCTGAGCACGACGTCCGCACGCCCGAAGACGTCCTCGGTGGTCCGCCCCCGGGCTTCCGGCTCGCGGGGGCGGACCACCGAGGACGTACGGCTCAGAAGGCGTACGGCGGTTTGCCCGTCCACCAGTTGCCGGGCGCGTCCGGGTCGCGGCTGGTCCAGAACTCGACGATCGCGTTGGTGAACTCGGCCGCGGAGAGCACGCCGTCGCCGTCGGTGTCGAGGTGGCGGAAGGCCTCGTCGGCGTCGTCGCGGGACAGGCCGGCGAAGTGGCCGCGCTGGAAGACGAAGAACTCGCCGGCGTCCACCGTCCCGCTGCGGTCGGCGTCGGCGACGGAGAGGAAGGCCCCGGCGAGCGCGCCGAGGATCTCCTGGGCGGCCTCCGGGTCGTCGGCGAGCGAGCCGGTCGAGGCGACGAACTGCTGCCGGGTGATCGCCTCGGTGCCGGCGGGCAGCCGGGCGAGGTGCAGGTCGTGCCAGGTCGTCAGGTAGGCCCGGACTATCACGGCCTCCGCCTCGGAGCCCTCCTGGTGGCCGAGCGAGCGGGCCACCGAGAGGCCCATCAGGACGTGGTCCCGCTCGGTGAGCAGCCCGTCGCCGTCGGCGTCGAGGTGATCGAAGCCGTGATTGATCTTTGCGATGAGCAGGTCGTCCGACAAAAGTGCCCCCTCGATTGGTGATTCCTTGCCCGGGTCTCCTACGTCACATCGCCTGCACGCTAGCGCCTCGAACCGGACCGGCGCAGCCGAACGACCTGCCGCTTCACCCGTCGGGCCTCGATGATCATCGGTCATCTCAGTGCACCGCCGCCAGCAGTTCCCTCGTGTACTCGGTGTGCGGCGCCTCGAACAGCTGGTCCCGGTCGGTGGACTCGACCAGTCGGCCCCGGTGCATCACCGCCACCCGGTCGCAGAAGTGCCGGACCACCGCGAGGTCGTGGGAGACGAACAGGAAGGCGACACCGAGCCGTTCGCGCAGCTCCATCAGCAGGTTGAGCACCTGGGCCTGCACCGACACGTCGAGCGCGGAGACCGGCTCGTCGGCGATGATCAGGCGCGGCTGCGGGGCCAGCGCGCGGGCGATGCCGATCCGCTGGCGCTGCCCGCCGGAGAACTCGTGCGGGTAGCGGTCCAGGTGCCGGGCCTCCAGGCCGACCTGCTCCAGCAACTCGGCGGAGCGCTCCCGCCGTTCGGCCTGGTCCAGCGGGGTGTGCAGGCGCAGCGGGGTGTCCAGGGTCTGGGCGACGGTCCGGCGCGGGTTGAGCGAGGCGTACGGGTCCTGGAAGACCAGCTGGATCTCCCGGCTGAGCCGCTTCCGCAGCTCCCGGTCCGGCCGGGTGACGTCCTGGCCGTCGTACAGCACCCTGCCGCCGGTGGGGCGTTGCAGCCCGGCCAGGACCCGTGAGGTGGTGGACTTGCCGGAGCCGGACTCGCCGACCAGCCCGAGCGTCTCGCCGGGCGCGATCCGCAGACCGACGCCCTCGACCGCCCGGACCGGTTCGGCCCGCAGGCCGGGGAAGCGCCGGCGTCCGGGGAAGCGCACGGACAGGTCGTCCACCTCGACCAGCCACCGCTCGGGGCGCTCGACGGTCCGCGGCCGGAACGTCCGCGACGGGGCCGGCTCGTCGACCGTCGGCAGGGCGGTGCCCGGCACCGAGTCCAGCCGGAGCGCCGCGCCCACCAGCGCCCGGGTGTACGGCTCGCGCGGTGCGGCCAGCAGTTCGGCGGTCGGCGCGGACTCGACCTCGACCCCGCCGCGCAGCACCAGCGTGCGGTCCGTCGTCCCGGCGACCACGCCCAGGTCGTGGCTGACCAGCAGCACCGCCGTCCCGTGCTCGCGCTGCAACTCGCCGAGCAGGTCGAGGACCTGCCGCTGGACGCGGGCGTCCAGGGCGGTGGTCGGCTCGTCCGCGATGAGCAGCCGGGGGTCGTTCATCAGCGCCATCGCGATCATCACGCGCTGGCGCATGCCGCCGGAGAACTGGTGCGGGTAGTCGCGCGTCCGGGCCGTCGGGATGCCGACCCGGTCGAGCATCTCGGCCGCCCGCCGGCCCGCCTCGGCCCGGCCCGTGCCCGGGTGGTGCAGCCGGTACATCTCGGCGAGCTGGGCGCCCACGCCGTGGAAGGGGCTGAGCGAGGTGAGCGCGTCCTGGAAGACCAGCGCCGCCTTTCCGCCCCGCACCCCGCGCAGCGCGGACTCCTCGGTGCCGACGACCTCCTGCCCGTCGAGCCGGATCGAGCCGGTGACGGTGGTGGTGCGCGGGTCGTGCAGGCCGAGGACGGCGAGCCCGACGGTCGACTTGCCGGAGCCCGACTCGCCGACCAGGCCCAGGACTTCGCCCGGGGCGAGGTCGAAGGAGAGGCCCTGGACGGCGGTCACCGGCGCACCGCCGCGCGGGTCGGCGAAGGAGACGGTCAGATCGCGGACGCTCAGCACCGGCTCGACGGTCTCCGCCGCCGTGCTCTCCACCTCTGCGGTCCGCACGCCGGCCCCCGGAACAGTGGAATTCATCGAAGGGCTCCCCATCAGTTCAGCCGGACACGAGGGTCGAGCCAGGCGACCGCGAGGTCGGCCAGCGCGACGAACAGCACCATGAAGCAGGCGGCCAGCAGCACCGCGCCGACCACGGCGGGCAGGTCCTGTCCGGCGACGGCCTCGGCGGCGAATCGCCCGACCCCGTTCAGCCCGAACACCGTCTCGGTGATCACGGCTCCGCCGAGCAGCACCCCGGCCTCCAGCCCGATCAGCTGCACCAGCGGTCCGGCGGCGCCGCGCGAGGTGTACTTGAGGTGGGCGCGCAGCCGTCCCAGGCCCTTGCCGCGGGCCGTGCGGACGTACTCCTCGTTCATCGTCTCCAGCAGCTGCGAGCGCGAAAGCCGGGCGAACACCGCGGAGTTGACGAAGCCGAGGACGAACCAGGGGAGCAGCATCCCGCCCGCCCAGGCGGCCAGGTCGTCGGCCGGCGGGGTGTAGGAGGGCAGCGGCAGCAGCCCGGTGGAGTAGACCAGCAGCCACTGCGCGACGTACCCGAGGAAGTAGATCTGCAGGCTGGCGCCGACCAGGGTGAAGCCGGACAGCAGCCGGTCGGTCCGCCGACCGTGCCGCAGCGCGGAGACGAAGCCGGTGCCGAGGCCGAACACCAGCAGGACGGCGAGCGCCCCGGCGGTCAGCGAGAGGGTGACCGGCAGGTGGTCGGCGAGGGCCTCGCTGACCGGCTGGTGCAGCCGGTAGGAGTAGCCGAGGCAGGGGGCGTCGCAGTGGATGGTCGAGCCGTCCACGTCGCCGATGTCCCGCCCGGCGACGACCCCGGCCAGGTAGTCGGTGTACTGGGTGAGCAGCGGCTGGTCCAGGCCCATGCTCTGGCGCACCGCCGCGACCTGCCCGCTGTCGCAGCGCGGGCCGCAGGCGGCGCGGGCCGGGTCGGCGGGCGCGGCGTAGAAGAGGGCGAAGGCGGCGGCGGAGACCGCGACCAGGACCGCGAGGGCCTGGGCGGTCCGCCGCAGGACGAAGGAGAGCATGGCCGATCCGGGGTCGACGTGACGGGGGAGGCGTGCGAAACGGACGTGTGCGGGACTGAGGCGGAACCGGGGGCCGGAGCCAAAGAGACAGGACCGGGGGCCGGAACCGGAACCGGAGGCGGAACCGGGGCCCGCTCCCGCCACCGCGCACGGACGGCGGGAGCGGGCCCCGGTCGGCTCAGGACTTCAGGTACAGCCAGGCCAGCGAGACGGTCCCGTAGATCGGGTGGATGAACGCCCCGCCGACGTTGCTGCCGCGCAGCTGGTTGACCGTCGGGTAGGCGAACGGCAGCACCGGCACGTCCTTCATCACGGTCTGCTCCAGCGCGTACAGCTCCTTGGCCTTGGCGCGCGGCTCGCCGATCTGGTTGATCCGGTCGATCTCCTTGTCGACCTCCGGGTTGCGGTAGAGCGCGGAGTTGATGTCGCTGCCGGCCCGGCCGTCGAAGGAGAACGGGATCAGGGTGGACGGGGTCGGCCAGTCGACCGAGCTGGTCTCCTCGAACAGGTCGTACGGGGCGCCGTCGCGGTGCACCTCGTCCAGGAAGGCCTTGGGGTCGATCGGCTTGGGCACGACGGTGATGCCCGCCTTGCCGAAGCCCTCGACCAGCACCTGGGCGACGCGCTGCCCGGTCGGGGTGTTCCGGTACGCGTAGGTCAGGCTGCCGGGCGCCTGCTTGGCCTTGGCGAGCTGCGCCTTGGCGGCCTCCGGGTCGCCCTCGGGCTTGACCGGGTAGAGGTCGTACTTCTGCCAGTCGATCAGCGCGGGCGAGCTGAGCGTGGTGGCCAGTTCGCCGGTCCGGGCGCCGCCCTGGACCTGGCGGGCCTGCTGGCGCGGGTAGGCCAGGTGCAGCGCCTTGCGGACCTCGACGTCCGACACCCGCTGGTTGTTGATCATCAGCTGGGTGACGAAGGCGCCCTGCCGGCCGGAGACCACCAGCTCCTTGGCCTTCGGGTCGGTGTCGGTGGTCTGGTACAGCTCGGCGGAGAGGGTGTCGGCCGCGGTGGTGGCGTTGGCGCCGCCGTCCCGCCCGGAGAGGATCTCCTGGTTGAGGTTGAGCGCCTCCTTGCCGTACGTGAAGACGAACTTCTCCGGGTACTGGCTGCGGATCGGGTCCGTCTCGGGCTTCCAGGCCGGGTTGCGCTCCAGCACCATGCGGGTGTTCTGGACGTGCTCGACGATCTTGTACGGGCCGGTCGCGAACGGCAGGCGGTCGTAGTCCGTCCCGGTGTCCTTGTCCCGGCGCACCGGGGAGGAGGAGGACTGCGCGGCCATGTACGGGACGTCGGCCTGCGGCTGCGGGAAGTGGAAGACGAGGGTGCGCTCGTCCGGCGTCTCGATCGCGTCGAGGTCGCCGGCCTGCGGGCCCGCGTACTTGGTGCGCGCCGCCTCGTAGCCGGCCTCGCCCGTGAGCCACTGCGGCCAGTACGGCGGGCCGACCTCGTAGCCCTTGCCGAAGGTGCGCTCGATGCCGTACTTGACGTCCTGGGCGGTGATCGGCTGCCCGTCCTCCCAGGCGACGCCCTGCTTGAGCTTGTACGTCCAGGTGCGCCCGCCGTCGGCCGGGGTGCCGGTGTCGGTGGCCAGGTCGCCGACCAGCTTGGCCTTGCCGTCCACGACCTGGTACTGGGTCAGCTGGCGGCCCCAGAGCAGCGAGGCGTTGTAGGTGGCGCCCGCGTAGACCTTCTGCGGGTCGAGGTGGCGGAACTCGACGCTGTTGTACACGTTCACGGTGCCGCCCGCACGGGCGCCCGGGACGGCCGGGGCGGGGCCGGCGCTCTCCTGCTCGCTGCCGAGCACGGCGGTCAGCGGGGAGGTCTCCTTGGCGGAGGCCCCGGCGCCGCCGGAGCCGGTGGTGCTGCCCGCGCCGGCCGAGCAGGAGGTCGCCAGCAGGGCGGTGGCGATGACGGCGAGGGACGGTCTGGTCCAGCGCATGGCGAATCTCTCCTTGCCCCGGCGGTCGTGCCGGGGCGGGCTCGGGTGATGGTGGGGAGGGGTGAAGGGTCTTGGGAGCGGCGGGAAGAAGGGGCCTCGGGAGGGCCGAGGGGCTTCAGCGGGCGGTGCCGGCGCGCGGGTCCAGCGCGTCCCGGACGGCGTCGCCGAGCAGGTTGAAGGCGATGACGAACAGCAGCAGCGCCACACCGGGGAACACCATGTAGGTGGGGTCGGCCTGGAAGACCTCGGAGCCGCGCGCGATCATCCGCCCCCAGTCCGGGACCGGCTCGGTGACGCCGACGCCGAGGAAGGACAGCGCGGCCTCGGAGGCGACGAAGGTCGGCACCGCCATGGTGGCGTGCACCAGCAGCTGCGAGCGCACATTCGGCAGGAGTTCGTGGACGACGACATGGAATCGGCTCGCGCCCTGGGCCCGCGCGGACTGCACGAAATCCCTTTCCCGGAGCGAGCGGACGGTGGCCCGCAGGGAAAGCGCGAGCGGAATCCAGCCGAACGCCGAGAAAACCAGGATCAGCACCAGGAACTGCATCCACTCCGGTTCCGCGGTGCCCGGGTCGACCAGCCGCGACTGGATCACCGGGCTGAGCGCGAGCAGCAGGAGCAGGGTGGGAAAGGCCAGCAGCACATTGGCGAGGAATCCGAACAACCGGTCGGTGATCCCGCCGAGGTAGCCGACCGCGACGCCGACCAGCACGCCCAGCGTGGTGGTCACCACGGCGGCTGCGAAGGCGATCAGCAGCGAGGTGCGGATGCCGTACAGCAGCTGGGTGAACACGTCCCGGCCGAGGCCGGGCTCCAGGCCGAACCAGAAGTCCCCGGAGATGCCGCCGTTCGGCAGCATCGGCAGGCCGCTGTCGCTGAGCAGGCCCGGAGCGTTCTGGCCGTAGTGGTCGACCGGGTTCTTCCCGTACAGCGCGGCGACCAGCGGAGCGCCGAGGGCGAGCAGCAGGAACAGCACCACCACCGCCAGGGCGGAGGCGCCGACCCGGTCCCGCAGGATCCGGCGGAGCGGGCCGGGGTCGGCGGCGGGCACGGGCCCGGCCGCGGTGCCTGGGACGGTGTCGACCACTGCCATGAGGCGTAACCCCCGAATTCTCCGCCGCCCCATGGGTGAGGGTGCGCTGGTGTGTATTTCCGGTACGGCCTCCGGGGGTTTCCCGGCGGCTGTTCGAGCGCCATTTGATCGGATGCGTCCGAGGTTCCGCAAATCACCTTTGGCGGACGTTCGGGTCATTCCTTTCGAACTGTTTCGGGAAATGTGGCGGCTTCATTTCGCTGAAACACTCGCGTTGCAAAAGAACGGACATACCATGCTGAAACGGACTGCCCGTTCCGCATTCTGAGACCTCCGCCACAGTCCCTCCGGTGTTGGTACGATCCCGGTGGGCCGCAACTGGCGCGTAGGGATGGAATCAACCATCGGGAAGCGGCCCCGTGAATCCTCACGTGAACTTGCCGAGCGCCTGGGCCCCCGCATCCCCACCAGGAGACCGCCATGGCCCAGCAGCCCCACACCGCCGCCTCCGCCGCGGCCGACACCGCCTTCCGCAGCGCCCTCGACGTGGTCGCCGGCGTCGAACCGCGGATCGCCGCCGCGATCGGACAGGAGCTGGCGGACCAGCGCGGCTCGCTCAAGCTCATCGCCAGCGAGAACTACGCCTCCCCGGCCGTCCTGCTCACCATGGGCAACTGGCTCAGCGACAAGTACGCCGAGGGCACCGTCGGCCGCCGCTTCTACGCGGGCTGCCGCAACGTCGACACCGTCGAGGGCATCGCCGCCGAGCACGCCCGCGAGCTGTTCGGCGCCGACCACGCCTACGTCCAGCCGCACTCCGGCATCGACGCCAACCTCACCGCGTTCTGGGCCGTCCTCTCCCAGCGGGTCGAGAGCCCGGCGCTGGAGCGCGCCGCGGTGCGCAACGTCAACGACCTCACCGAGGAGGACTGGGCGCGGCTGCGCCAGGAGCTCGGCAACCAGCGGATGCTCGGCATGTCCCTGGACACCGGCGGCCACCTCACCCACGGCTTCCGGCCCAACATCTCGGGCAAGATGTTCGAGCAGCGCAGTTACGGCACTGACCCGGCCACCGGCCTGATCGACTACGACGCGCTGCGCGAGACCGCCCGCGAGTTCCGCCCGCTGATCATCGTGGCCGGCTACTCCGCCTACCCGCGGCTGGTGGACTTCCGCCGGATGCGCGAGATCGCGGACGAGGTCGGCGCGACCCTCATGGTCGACATGGCGCACTTCGCCGGCCTGGTCGCGGGCAAGGTGCTGACCGGCGACCACGACCCGGTCCCGCACGCCCACATCGTCACCACGACCACCCACAAGTCCCTGCGCGGCCCGCGCGGCGGCATGGTGCTGTGCCAGTCCGAACTGGCCGAGCACGTCGACCGCGGCTGCCCGCTGGTGCTCGGCGGCCCGCTCTCCCACGTGATGGCCGCCAAGGCGGTCGCCCTCGCCGAGGCCCGCCGCCCCGAGTTCCAGGCCTACGCCCGCGCCGTCGTCGCCAACGCCCAGGCGCTCGCCGAGGGCCTGCTGCGCCGCGGCGGGAAGCTGGTCACCGGCGGCACCGACAACCACCTGGTCCTCGCCGACGTCTCCGGCTACGGCCTGACCGGCCGCCAGGCGGAGGCGGCGCTGCTCGACTCGGGCATCGTCACCAACCGCAACTCCGTCCCGCGGGACCCGAACGGCGCCTGGTACACCTCGGGCGTCCGCCTCGGCACCCCGGCCCTCACCACCCGCGGCCTCGGCACCGCCGAGATGGACGAGATCGCCGACCTGATCCACACCGTCCTGCGCGCCACCGCCCCCGCCACCACGGCCAAGGGCTCCCCGTCCAAGGCCGCGTACACCCTGGACGCAGCCCTCCGCGACGCCACCGCCAAGCGCGCCGCCGACCTGCTCGCCCCGTACCCGCTCTACCCGGGCGTCGACCTGGTCTGACGGCGAACGGCGAACAGATGACAGATTTCGAAATCTGTCATCTGTCATCTGTTCGCTGAAAGTTGTCAGCCGTCAGCCGTTCGTCGGCCCCGCCCCGCGCCGCCCCGTGCACCGGGTCCGCTAGTACTGCAGGGACTTGTACTGCAGGAACTCCTCCAGCCCGTGCCGGCCCAGCTCCCGGCCGAGGCCGGAGCTCTTGTAGCCGCCGAAGGGCGCGAGCGGGTTGAAGCGGCCGCCGTTGAGGTCCACCTGGCCGGTGTCGAGGCGGCGGGCGAAGGCGGCGGCGGTGTCGGTGTCGCGGGCCCAGACGCCGCCGGCCAGACCGTACGGGGTGCCGTTGGCGAGTTCGGCGGCGTGGTCCTCGTCGCGGTAGCTGAGGATCGCCAGGACCGGGCCGAAGACCTCCTCCTGGGCCACCGTCATCTCCGGGGTCACGTCGGCGAGCACGGTCGGGCGGACGTAGTAGCCGGTGGCGGGTTCGGTGACCGGCTCCGAGCCGCCGACGACCAGCCGGGCGCCCTCGGCCAGCGCGCCGTCGATGTAGCCGCGCACCTGGGCCAGCTGCCTGGCGTTGACCAGCGGGCCGATCCGGGTCTGCGGGTCGGTCGGGTCGCCCGGCCGGTACCGGGCGGCGACCTCCTCGGCCCGGGCGACCGCCTCCTCGTACTGGTCCTCGTGCACCAGCAGGCGGGTCAGCGCGTTGCAGGTCTGGCCCGAGTTGGCGAAGACGTTGGCGACGTTCGCCTTGACCGCCCGGGCCAGGTCGGCGCCGGGCAGCACCACGTTGGCCGACTTGCCGCCCAGCTCCAGGGAGACCCGCTTCAGCCCCCGGCCGGCCGTCTCGGCGACCTGCCGGCCGACGGCGGTGGAACCGGTGAACGAGACCAGGTCCACGTCCCGGTGCCCGACGAGCGCCGCGCCCGCCACCGCCCCGGTGCCGGTCACCAGGTTGAAGACGCCCGCCGGGAACCCGGCCGCGTGCACCAGCCGGGCGAACAGCCGGGCCACCAGCGGGGTGTCCTCGGCCGGCTTGAGGACCACCGGGCAGCCGGCCGCCAGGGCCGGGACGGTCTTGGCGACGATCTGGTGCAGCGGGTAGTTCCACGGCGTGATCGCCGCGACCACCCCGGCCGGCTCGGCGTGCACCACCGAGTTGCCGATCCGCTCCTCGAAGGGGTGCTCGGCGAGCAGGGTCAGGTAGGAGGTCGCCACGGCGAGCGGCAGCCCGGCGTGCACGGCGCCGGCGAAGCCGACCGGGGAGCCCAGCTCGGCGACGACCGTCTCGGTGATCTCGTTCTGCGCGGCGGCGATCCCGTCCCGCAGCCGGGTCAGCAGCGCCAGCCGCTCCTCGGGGGTGGTCGTGCCCCAGGCGCGGGCCGCCCGGCGGGCCGCCGTCACCGCCGTGTCGACGTCGGTCGTGCCGCCGGCCGGCACGGTGGCCAGCACCTGTTCGGTCGCCGGATTCAGTACGGTGATCGACCCGGCGTCCCCGGAGGGCCGCCACTCGCCGTCGATGTACTGGTCGCTGTACTCCGCGTACTGCCGCACCGATCGTCCTCTCGTCCGCCCTTCAACTAGCAGCGCTAGCCGAAGGTCAGTCAATGCGGCCCGGGCGGCCGCGCGCAAGAGTCAATCCCGACCGGCGGACCTGACGGTTACTTCGGAGCGAACCGCGCGGTGTACTCGTCGAACGGCTCGATGCCCACCTCCGCGCGCCGCTCGTCCAGCCGCTCCGGCTCCTCGCACGGCCACGGCACCGGACGGCCGTCCGCCACCGCGCCGATCTGCGTCCCGTAGCGCTGCTCCCGGCCCTCGTTGACCGCCAGCCGGTCCTGGAGGAAGGCCAGGTCGCGGGCGCCCGCCTCACCCCGGGCGACGGCCTCGCCCATCAGTGCCGCCGCCCGCCGCTGGACGTCGAGCTGCCGGTCCGCGTGCTGCGCCACCAGCCACGCCGCCCGGGCGGCCTCGGGGCCGACGGTGCGCTCGGTCGGCCAGCCGTGCGCCGCCATGATCTCCGCGAGCCGGTCCCCGTGCCGGGCGGTCAGCCGCCGCCAGGCCGCCTGCTCGGCCAGGTCGGGGCTGTTCGCCAGCCGGGCGGCCGCGCCGTCCTCGGCCATCATCCCGACCAGCTCCCGCGCGAGGGCCGGATCCTGACCGTACTGCCGTGCTTCCGTCACGTCGACGACGCTCCCTGTAGCCGGGCCCTCCTGCCGAGGACCGCCCGCCACCACGCTAGGCGCGGAGAACGCGACGAAGATCATCCCCGAAGACGGTGACCCGGGGGTGCCGCCCACGGCAGAATGGATGCACACCGGGAACGAAGCGCACCGCGCACACGGGAACGAAGCGCACCGCGCACGCGCCAACGGAGCGCTCCACGCACGCGCCAACGGAACGCACCGCGCACACGGCGACGGAACGCACACTCCCGCGAGAGACGCCGAAGGGCCGGTCGGAGGAATCCGACCGGCCCTTCACCGTGTGACGAGGATCAAACCCGGGACGGCTCCGCCGCCTCGGAGCCCTCGGCCTCCAGCATCTCCTCGCGGACCGCGGCCAGCGAGGGGTTGGCCCAGGCGCTGGCGACGCCCCAGTAGTAGAACGCCAGCCCGATCGCGGCGACGATCAGCAGGTCCCAGCCCTCCGGCAGGTAGCCGTGCCCGCCGAAGTCGGCGCTGCCCGCCCAGGAGACGCCGGCCATCACGAACAGGTACGCGACCATCCAGGCGCCCGCCTTCAGGTGCGGCTTCAGCACGGCGAACGGCTTGCGCAGCTCGTACCAGGCCCAGATCGGCAGACCGGCGGCCATCAGCAGGATGACCTTGCCGGTGAGCGGCCAGCGGGCCCAGTAGAGCACCAGCGAGCCGAAGATCATCGCGATCGGGGCGATCACCGGCATGGCGCGCAGCCGGACCGGCCGCGGCAGCTCGGGGGCCAGGCGGCGCAGCGCCATCACGGCGACCGGGCCGGTGATGTACGAGATCACGGTGGCCACCGAGACGATCTCGGCCAGCGAGCCCCAGCCGCGGAAGACCGCGAGGAACATGAACGCGACCACCAGGTTGAGCACCAGCGCCGGGCGCGGGATGCCGGTCTTGGCGTCGACCCTGCCGAAGATCTTCGGCAGGTGGCCGTTCTCCTGCACGCCGTGGATCATGCGCGAGGTGGTGGCGGCGTAGATCATGCCGGTGCCGGAGGGGGAGATGAAGGCGTCCGCGTAGAGCGTGATCGCGAGCCAGTTGAGGCCCCAGGCGATGGCCAGGTCGGCCAGCGGCGAGGTGTAGGAGAGGTTGCTCCAGCCGTTCGCCAGGTCGCCGCCCGGGATGGCGCCGAGGAAGGCGATCTGGAGCGCGACGTAGATCACCAGGGCGATCAGGATCGAGCCGATGACGGCCTTCGGCAGCGACTTGCCGGGGTTCTTGGCCTCGCCGGCCAGGTTCAGCGGGGACTGGAAGCCGTTGAAGGCCCAGACGATGCCGGAGACCGCGACGGCGGTGAACACCGAGCTCCAGCCGTTCGGCGCGAAGCCGCCGTGGTCGGTGAAGTGCGCCGAGTCGAAGTGCGCGAAGAGCAGCGCACCGGCGGTCACCGTCGGGACGACGACCTTGAAGACGGTGATCGCGGTGTTGGTCTTGGCGAACAGCGTGATCGCGAACCAGTTGAGGGCGAAGTAGACGAGCAGCAGCACGCTGGCCAGCGCCACGCCGCTGAGGGTCAGCTCCTTGCCGTCGTACAACCCCTGCGCCCAGCCGAAGTGCCAGGAGCTCATGTACTGCACGGAGGCGGTGGCCTCACCCGGGATGACCGAGACGATGGCGATCCAGTTGGCCCAGGCTGCCAGGTAGCCGGCCAGCGAGCCGTGCGAGTACTGGCCGTACCGGGCCATGCCGCCGGCCTTGGGGAACATCGAGCCCAGCTCGCTGTAGGTGAGCGCGATGGTCAGCGCCACCGCGGCACCGATCACCCAGGCGAGGATCGAGGCGGGGCCGGCGAGCTTGGCGGCCCGCTCGGCACCGAACAGCCACCCGGAGCCGATGATCGACCCCAGCCCGACCGCGGTCAGGCTGATCGTTCCGAGCGATCGGCGGTAGTTCTGGTGTGATGCCGTCGACGATTCGGGCTCACTCAACGTATCGGTCCTCTCGCTCGTGGTTCATCGGGTGGTGTCGGTGTTTTTGCGATTTTGCGTCGGTATTTCGGACAAACGGAGAGCAGCCTAAGGTCCAAAAAGGGGCGAAAACCTCAGAGGAAGCTCAAACAATCCGATTGTTGCCATCTCGTGTCCGGCGTCCGGGCCGATGCGGACCGGCGAGGAGACGGACGCCACAGCGCCAGGGAGGGCGGTGGCCAGGGACGGCGACCGGGGCCGGCCCGGGGGAAAGGGGCGGCCCGAAAAACGAAATTCCCCGTGGAAGCCTTTCGGCCTCCACGGGGAATTTCGGCTGTGTCCGAGGGGGGACTTGAACCCCCACGCCCGATAAAGGGCACTAGCACCTCAAGCTAGCGCGTCTGCCATTCCGCCACCCGGACTGGGTGTGTGCTTCGGGGGCTTTTTCCTCGCCCCCTCGGCGACAGAGAGAACATTACCAGGGTTCTGGAGTGCTTCTCACCTGCGCTTCCTCGGGGCCGCGCCGACCGACATCCTGGTCGGGCCGCTCCGGGGGCACAGGGCCGCGGCGCACCGCCCGCACAGGTTGGTACGGCCTGTGAACGCGCTCGAATCCGGCCCGAACCGATGGGGTCCGCGAAGGAACCGGTCGACTCCCGCACTGCCCGCGGTCGGTTGCGGCCGGAAGCGGTCCGACACGGGCAACTTGTCGACGGTGCCGCACCCGCCGCGACGGCTCTCCTAGCCTCTGTGGACCGAGGGCGCCATGAAGCGGATCGCCTGATTCCCGGGTCGCGGACGAAGGGCGGCTGGACGTGGAGCAGATCAGCGGAGCGGCGAAGGCCGAACCGAGACGCGGCAGGCGGGGGGAGGGCCCGGTCGGGGCCACGGCCTCCGCGGGCCCCACCGAGGGCGTGTGGCGCTTCCCGGTGCCCGCCACCGAGGCCTCGGTGCCGCTCACCCGGCACGCGGTGCGCGACCGCCTGCTGGCCCAGGGCATGACCGGGGTGCGCTACCAGGAGCTGGTGGACGACCTGTTGCTGATCGTCTCGGAGCTGGTGAGCAACGCGGTGACGCACGCCGCCGAGCTGTCGCCCGAGGTGGTCACGGAGCTGTCGCTGCGCCGGGCCTGGGTGCGGGTATCGGTCGAGGACGGGGACCCGTACCGGCCGAAGGCGCTGGAGAACGACACCGGACGCACCGGCGGGCGCGGCCTGCTGCTGGTGAAGAGCGTCACCCTGCAGGCCGGTGGGGTGTGCGACGTCGAAGACACGGGGGAGGGCGGCAAGGTCATCTGGGCCTCGCTGCCCGTTCCCCCGGGGCCCGACCACTGACCGGCCGGGCCGGACGCCGGACCGACGGCCGACACCTCCGGACCGCCGGTCGGGACGGCCGGACCACCGGCCGGGGCGGGCGGACTACCAGTCCCGCCCGGCGATCTCCCGGATGCCCGGCAGCGCGGCCTCGAAGACCGTCTCGAACCAGACCGAGAACGGCCGCTCCGCCCGCAGCTCGCGCAGCTCCTGCGCGGTCACGAAGGCGAAGTCGTCCACCTCCTCCGGGGCGGGCTCGACCGGCGCGGTGACCAGTCCCACGAACAGGTGGTTCCACTCCCGCTCGATCAGCCCGGACGCCTCGTCCGGCAGGTCGTAGCGGACGGTGCCCGCCTCGCACAGCAGCGCCGGTGCGACACCCAGCTCCTCGGCGGTGCGCCGGGCGGCGGCGACGAACGGCGGCTCGTCCGGGTACGGGTGGCCGCAGCAGGTGTTCGACCAGACGCCGGGGGAGTGGTACTTGCCGAGGGCCCGGCGCTGGAGCAGCAGCCGGCCCTGGCGGTCGAACAGGAAGACCGAGAAGGCCCGGTGCAGCCGGCCCGGCTGCTGGTGGGCCCAGAGCTTCTCGCCGGTGCCGATCGTGACGCCCGCGTCGTCGACCAGTTCCAGCAGGATCTCGGTTCCGACGGGGGCGGACCCGGTGGCCCGGGGGTCGACCGTCACATCGGTCTCCACGTCGAGACCGGTGTCGATCTCGGCCGCGAAGTGCGTGGGATCGGTCGGAAGACTCTGGGGCATGGGGCCTCTTTCGGGAGCGGGAGCAACGGGAGCATCGGGTGTCTCCGACACACCGGGCGGAGTGCGGCGGACACAGCGGGGGCACCGGCGCCGGCGTCGGCATCCAGTCTGCCGTATGGGTGGCGGTCGGCAGGGGTCCCACGCACAACCGGGCGGATCATGACCCGGAGGAGTCGGAAACCGTCCAGAGAAGGGTCCGGGATGCCCTCGTAAGAGTCACAGAATTCGCAGAACCGTTCGGCGCGCGTTCGGAGCCCGTTCGACCGGTCCGGCGCCTCCTCACGGCCTCCCCGCACCGTCCCGCCGACGGCGTTCGGGCGGATCCGGTGCGGCCCCCGGGGGGCCCGACGGCCGTTCGACGGGCCCTCGGCGGCCGCCCGTCCGCCGCTCCGCGGCCGCCCCCGGGCAGGGCGGGCGCGTTCTGGCCGGTGGCCCCGGTCGCCTACCATCACATACGACACGGTGCCCGGATCTGTGCCGGCACCGGCGCGCCGCCGCCCGGCCCGGTCGAACACCGGACCGGGGGTCCCGGTGGCGCCGCCGCCCCCGGCACGGCCCCGCGCACAGCACGACGGATCAGGAGACCCGCATGATCGGCCTCGTTCTGGCAGCCGGCGCCGGCCGCCGGCTGCGCCCGTACACCGACACCCTGCCCAAGGCGCTGGTGCCGGTCGACGGGGAACGGACCGTCCTGGACCTCACGCTCGGCAACTTCGCCGAGGTCGGTCTGCGCGATGCCGCGATCGTCGTCGGCTACCGCAAGGAGGCGGTGTACGACCGCAAGGACGCCCTGGAGAGCAAGTACGGCGTCAAGCTCCACCTCGTCGAGAACGACAAGGCCGAGGAGTGGAACAACGCCTACTCGCTCTGGTGCGCCCGCGACCTGTTCGCCGAGGGCCTGCTGCTCGCCAACGGCGACACCGTCCACCCGGCCTCCGTCCAGCGCACCATGCTGGAGGGCAACCGGCGCCTGACCGACGCCGGCGCCGCCCCCGGCATCCTGCTCGCCCTCGACACGGTGAAGAAGCTCGCCGACGAGGAGATGAAGGTCGTCGTCGACCCGGCCACCGGCATGCGCCGGATCACCAAGCTGATGGAGCCGGCCGAGGCGAGCGGCGAGTACATCGGCCTCACGGTGATCAACCCGTCCGCCGCCGCCGACCTGACCGACGCGCTGCGCGCCACCTACGAGCGCGACCCGCAGCTGTACTACGAGGACGGCTACCAGGAGATGGTGAACCGCGGCCTGCGGATCGACGTCCAGCCGATCGGCGAGGTCTCCTGGGTCGAGGTCGACAACCACGACGACCTGGCGAAGGCGCGGGAGATCGCGTGCCGGTACTGACCCGACTGGTCCCGTCGCCGCTGTTCGTCGAGATCCGCCCGGGCGCGCTGGACGCGCTCGGCGGCATCCTCGCGGACCAGCGGCTGTCGGCCTCGGGCCGGATCGCGGTCGCGATCAGCAACGGCTCCGGCTCGGCCATGCGCCGCCGCCTGGAGCCGGCCCTGCCCGGCGCCGACTGGTACAACGTGGACGACGGCAGCCTGGACAGCGCGGTGCGGCTGGCCGAGGCGATGCGCGGCGGCCACTACGACGCGATGGTCGGCCTCGGCGGCGGCAAGATCATCGACGCCGCCAAGTACGCCGCGGCCCGGGTCGGCCTGCCGCTGGTCGCGGTCGCCACCAACCTGGCCCACGACGGCATCTGCTCGCCGGTCTCCACCCTGGACAACGACGCCGGCCGCGGCTCCTACGGGGTGCCCAGCCCGATCGGCATCGTGGTCGACCTGGACGTCATCCGACAGGCCCCGCAGCGCTTCGTGGCGGCCGGTGTGGGCGACGTCGTCTCCAACATCTCCGCGTGCGCGGACTGGGAGCTGTCGCACGCGGTGACCGGCGAGCCGGTGGACGGTCTGGCCGTGGCGATGGCCCGCTCGGCGGGCGAGAACCTGCTGCGGCACCCGGGGAGCACCCAGGACCAGGACCTCCTGACGGCGCTCGCCGAGGCCCTGGTACTGTCCGGCATCGCGATGAACATCGCGGGCAGCACCCGGCCCTCGTCGGGTGCCTGCCACGAGATCTCGCATGCCCTGGACGTGCTGTATCCCAAGCGGTCCGCCCAGCACGGCGAGCAGGTCGGCCTCGGCGCCGCCTTCGCCAGCTTCCTGCGGGGCGAGCGCGAGCTGACCGGTCTGATCGTGGAGCGCCTGGCGAGCCACGGACTGCCGGTGACCGCGGCTCAGATCGGCTTCACCGAGGCGGAGTTCACCGAAGCGGTGCACTACGCTCCGAACACCCGACCGGGGCGCTTCACCATCCTCGAACACCTCGACCTCTCCCCTTCCGCAATCAGGGACGCGTACGCCGACTATGTCCAAGCCGTCAACAGCTGACCCCTCCACCGCGGGCGCCGAACGGCCCCCGGTGGACCTGACCCGCAGGCCCTCGATCGAGGAACTGCGCGCGGTGATCCACCCGGAGGGCATGCTCCAGCGCCGCAGTGCCGAGCACTGGGCCGGTCGCCTGTACATGCGGAAGATCTCGCTGCGGATCACCCGGGTGCTCTCCACCGTGACGGCGATCACGCCCAACGGTCTGACGTACCTGATGATGGTCACCGGCATCCTGGCCGGTGCCGCGCTGGTCCTGCCGGGCATCGCGGGCGCCGTCCTGGGCGCCCTGCTGATCCAGGTCTACCTGCTGCTGGACTGCGTGGACGGCGAGGTGGCCCGCTGGCGCCGGCAGACCTCGCTCACCGGCGTCTACCTGGACCGGGTCGGCCACTACATGTCCGAGGCGGCGCTGCTGACCGGCCTCGGCCTGCGCGCCACCGACCTGCTGCACCGCGAGGGCACCGGGTCGCACTGGGAGTGGGCCTTCCTCGGCACCCTGGCCGCGCTCGGCGCGATCCTGATCAAGTCCGAGACCGACCTGGTGGACGTGGCCCGCGCCCGCAGCGGCCTGACGGCCGTCGAGGACAGCGCCTCGGTGCCGCGTTCGGCCTCCGTCGCCAAGGCCCGCCGGGCGGCCTCCTTCCTGAAGTTCCACCGCCTGGTCGGCGCGGTCGAGGCCTCGCTGCTCATCCTGGCCGCCGGCGTCGCCGACGCCGTGCACGGCGGACTGCTCTTCACCCGGCTCGCGGTGGTCGTCCTGGCCGCGATCGCGATGCTCCAGACCGTGCTGCACCTGCTGAGCATCGTCCTCTCCAGCAGGCTGCGATGAGCGCGCCGGGCACGGCGGAGGACTTCCGCCTCGGTGCCGTGATCATCACCATGGGCAACCGGCCCGCCGAGCTCAACGCCCTGATCGAGGCCGTCCGCGCCCAGGAGGGCCCGGCGGTCGAGCTGGCCGTGGTCGGCCAGGGCGTGGAGCTGCCCCCGCTTCCGGAGGGCGTGCGCACCGTCGAGCTGCCGGAGAACCTGGGCATCCCGGGCGGGCGCAACGTCGGCATCGAGCTGTTCGGCCGGGACGGCGCGGAGGTCGACGCCGTCCTCTTCCTGGACGACGACGGGAACCTGCCGCGCACCGACTCGGCCCGCCTGCTGCGCGAGGCCTTCACCGCCGACCCGGAGCTGGGCATCGTCTCCTTCCGGATCGCCGACCCGGACACCGGTGTCACCCAGCGCCGGCACGTCCCCCGGCTGCGCGCCAGTGACCCGCTGCGCTCGTCCCGGGTGACGACCTTCCTGGGCGGCGCGAGCGCGGTGCGCTGCAAGGTGTTCGAGCAGGCCGGGCAGCTGCCCGCCGAGTTCTTCTACGCCCACGAGGAGACCGACCTCGCGTGGCGCGCGCTGGACGCCGGCTGGGCCATCGACTACCGGGCGGACGTGGTGCTGCACCACCCCACGACCTCGCCCGCCCGCCACGCGAGCTACTTCCACAACGTGGCCCGCAACCGGGTCTGGCTCGCGAGGCGGAACCTTCCGGCCCTGTTGGTGCCTCTCTATCTGGGAACCTGGTTCCTGCTGACCCTGGCCCGCCGCCCCTCCCCGGAGGCGCTGAAGGCCTGGTGGGGCGGGTTCCGGGCGGGCTGGCGCGAACCCTGCGGTGCGCGGCGGCCCATGCGGTGGCGTACCGTCTGGCGACTGACCAGGCTGGGCCGACCTCCGATCATCTGATCACATCTGATGGCATCCGCATCGGATGATCGATCGCTGCGGCCGGTGCCCACACACCGGCCGGCTCCCCCGAGATCCCAGTGGATCCCCATCGGCGCACGACCGGCGGACCCCGCCGACCGGCCGCCCCGACCGATCCCGCGTGAAGGACGAATGTGTCGACAGTGAGTGAACCCGTCAGCCTCTCGGCCCCCAGGGGGGCGGACGCGGGCCTGACCCCCAAGCAGCTTGCGGACAAGTACGGTCTGGCGGTGAGCGGCGCCCGTCCCGGCCTGTTCGCCTACTCCAAGCAGCTCTGGGCCCGGCGCCACTTCATCTGGGCCTTCGCCACCGCCCGCCTGGTGGCCCAGTACACCAACGCCAAGCTCGGCCAGCTGTGGCAGGTGGTGACCCCGCTGCTCAACTGCGCGGTGTTCTACCTGGTCTTCGGCGTGATCCTGGCGAGCAAGCAGGGCTTCCCGGACAACACCTACATCGCCTGGCTGTGCATCGGCGTCTTCGTCTTCCAGTTCACCCAGAACGCGGTGCAGGCCGGCACCCGGGCGATCTCCGACAACCTCGGGCTGATCCGGGCGCTGCACTTCCCCCGGGCCAGCCTCCCGATCGCCTTCACCGTGATCCAGCTCCAGCAGCTGCTGATCTCGATGGTCGTCCTGGTCGTCACCGTGCTCGCCGCCGGCATCACCCCGGGCCGGACCTGGCTGCTGATCATCCCGGCGCTGCTCCTGCAGACGCTCTTCAACACCGGCATCTCCCTGGTGATGGCCCGGCTCGGCTCCCGGACCAGCGACATCTCCCAGCTGATCCCGTTCGTGATGCGCGCCTGGATGTTCCTGTCCGGTGTGATGTTCAGCATCCAGGACAAGATCACGCACTGGCCGCACTACATCCAGACGCTGATGTCGCTCAACCCGGCGTCGATCTACATGGACCTGCTGCGGCACGCCTTCGCGCCGGTCATCTACAACCCGCACCAGCCGGTGCACCAGACCCTCCCGCCGCACCAGTGGGCGTACGGCCTGGCCTGGGGCGTGGGCATGTTCGTCGTCGGATACGTCTTCTTCTGGAAGGCCGAGGAGGAGTACGGCCGTGGCTGACATCGACCTGAGCAACAACGACACCGTCACGGACGCGGACGTCGCCCGCGAGCCCACCGTCGTCGTCGACGACGTGCACATCGTCTACAAGGTGCACGGCGCCGGCTCCGGCAAGGGCAGCGCCACCTCGGCGCTGAGCCGCATCATCAGCCGCAAGCGCGCCTCCGGCGTGCGCGAGGTGCACGCGGTCAAGGGCATCAGCTTCACCGCGTACAAGGGCGAGGCGATCGGCCTGATCGGCTCCAACGGCTCCGGCAAGTCGACCATGCTGGCCGCCATCGCCGGCCTGCTGCCGACCGAGAAGGGCGGCATCTACACCAACGGCCAGCCCTCGCTGCTGGGTGTCAACGCCGCGCTGATGAACGAGCTCACCGGTGAGCGCAACGTCGTCCTCGGCTGCCTGGCCATGGGCATGACCCCGGCCCAGGTGAGGGCCCGCTACCAGGACATCGTCGAGTTCTCCGGCATCAACGACAAGGGCGACTTCATCTCCCTGCCGATGCGCACCTACTCCTCCGGCATGGGCGCCCGGCTGCGCTTCTCGATCGCGGCCGCGAAGACCCACGACGTGCTGCTGATCGACGAGGCCCTCGCCACCGGCGACCAGGCCTTCCAGCAGCGCAGCAAGCGGCGGATCGACGAGCTGCGCAAGTCCGCCGGTACGGTCTTCCTGGTCAGCCACGACAACAACTCGATCCGCGAGGTCTGCGAGCGGACCATATGGATCGAGGCCGGCGAGCTGGTCATGGACGGACCCACCGAGGAGGTCGTGAGCCGCTACGAGCGCGGCGAGCGACCGTAGTCCCCGTCACACTCCCGCGGGGCCGGTTCCGGAGCTTCCGGAGCCGGCCCCGCGCCTTTCCCGCCGCCCGGCGCGGAGGCGAGCGCCCGGTGCCCCGGCGGGGCGCTCTTCTCCGGCGCGCCCGGGCGTGTCAGCCTGGTGGTCGCGGGGGCGGTGTGCCGTGCGTGACGCCCGCGCTCGGACGCGTGTCCGAGTCGGACCGGTCGTGCCAAGCGGTGTAGAACGGGGGAGTGACAGCAGTGTCGGCTTCGGCCCAGCCCAGAGATACGCCGGTGAACGGTTCCGCAGGACAGACCCTGGACAAGGCGGGCGCGGAGAACTTCCCCGTCGCCCCGTTCTTCCTGCCCGCGGCCTGGCGCGACGACCTGATGGCGGTGTACGGCTTCGCCCGCCTGGTCGACGACGCCGGCGACGGCGACCTGGCCGACCCGGCCGCCACCGCCCGGCTGCTCGGGGTCGAGCAGACGCCCCCCGCCACCCCTTCGGACCAGTCCGGCCCGCCGGCTCCGCAGGAGACCGCCTTCCGGCTCACCCTGCTCGACGGACTGGAGCAGGACCTCGACCGGGTCTTCGAGACGGCCCTGCGCACCGCCGGCGGCTCCGGAGCGGCCGGCGCGGACCGCCCCCGCCACCCGCTGATGAGCGCGCTCGTCCCGCTGGTCGACCGGCACGGCCTGACCCCCGAACCGTTCCGCCGTCTGATCGAGGCCAACCGGGTGGACCAGACCACCTCCCGCTACGCCACCTTCGACGACCTGATCGGCTACTGCACCCTCTCCGCCGACCCGGTCGGCCGCCTCGTGCTGGCCATCGCGGGCGTCTCCACCCCCGAGCGGACCGAACTCTCCGACGCCGTCTGCAGCGGCCTCCAGGTGGTCGAGCACATCCAGGACGTGGCCGAGGACCTGGCCCACGGCCGGATCTACCTGCCCGCGGAGGACCTGGCCCGCTTCGGCGTCACCGAGGCCGACCTGGCCGCGCCCTCCGCCGACGGCGCGGTGCGCGAGCTGATCGCCTTCGAGGCCGAGCGGGCCCGCACCCTGCTCGACCGCGGCGCACCATTGGTAGGTACGGTTCGGGGGAGGCTTCGACTGCTCCTGGCGGGATTCACCGCAGGCGGCTATGCGGCCCTGGCGGCCGTCGAGGACGCCGGGTACGACGTGCTCGCCCAGCAGGCGAAGCCGGACAAGCGCCGCCTCGCAGCGAAGGCGGCGGCCATCTTCGCGAAGGGAAGGTGAACGCCCGCGTGGCGGCATCACCACTGGCGTCGGCCCAGGTCATGGCGGCGTACCGGTACTGCGAGGCAGTCACCGGACTGCAGGCGCGCAACTTCAGCTACGGCATCCGGTTGCTGCCAGAACCCAAGCGGTTGGCCATGTCGGCCCTGTACGCCCTGGCCCGCCGGGTGGACGACATCGGCGACGGCGACCTCCCGGACGACCGCAAGGCCGAGGCGCTGGTGCGCACCCGGGAGCTGGTGGACGAGGTCCGCTCCGGGGTGGTCGCCGACGACGACACCGACCCGATCAAGGTCGCCCTGGCCGACGCGGCCCGGCGCTTCCCGATCCCGCTCGGCGGTTTCGACGAGCTGATCGACGGCGTCGAGATGGACCTCAAGGGCGCCGAGTACCACACGTACGACGAGCTGAAGGTCTACTGCCGCTGCGTGGCCGGCGCGATCGGCCGGCTCTCGCTGGGCGTCTACGGCTGCGACGACCCGGAGCTCGGGGCGCGCTACGCGGACACCCTGGGCCTGGCGCTGCAGCTCACCAACATCCTGCGCGACCTGCGCGAGGACGCCCTGACCGGCCGCACCTACCTGCCCGCCGAGGACCTGGTCCGGTTCGGCTGCGAGCAGGGCTTCGCCCTGCCCGAGCCGCCGGTCGGCGCGGACTTCACCGGCCTGGTGGCCTTCGAGGCCGCCCGTGCCCAGGCCGCCTTCGAGGAGGGCCTGCGGCTGCTGCCGATGCTCGACCGCCGCAGCCGTGCCTGCACCGCCGCGATGGCCGGGATCTACCACCGGCTGCTCGGCCGGATCGCCGCCGAACCGGAGTCGGTCCTGCGCGGCCGGGTCTCGCTGCCGGGCTGGGAGAAGGCGTACGTGGCGCTTTCCGGGCTCGCCGGGGGGCGTTCTTGATTCTCGCAACAGTTCTGTCACGCTGTGTCAGCTGGGAATCACGTGCGGGTAGTTCCGTGTTGAACAAACGAGGATCTTCTTCAGGGACCGCCCGCGGGCGGTCCACCGACTGCGAGGGGGAGGGCCGATGACCGGGCGAGCCGATGCCGCGCGCCCGGCGGCCGTGGTGGTCGGCGGCGGCCTCGCCGGGATCACCGCCGCGCTGCGCCTCGCCGAGGCGGGCCACCGGGTCACCCTCGCGGAGGGGCGGCCCCGGCTCGGCGGCCTGGCCTTCTCCTTCCAGCGCGGCGAGCTCACCGTCGACAACGGCCAGCACGTCTACCTGCGCTGCTGCACCGCCTACCGCGGCCTGCTGGAGCGCCTCGGCGCCTCCCGGCTGGTCCACCTCCAGGACCGCCTCGACATCCCGGTGCTCTCCGTCACCGGGCCGCCGGCGGCCCCGGTGCGCACCCTGGGCCGACTGCGCCGGGCCGGCCTGCCCGTCCCGCTGCACCTGGCCGGCAGCCTGGCCCGCTACCCGCACCTGTCCCCGGCCGACCGCGCCCGGGTGGTCCGCGGCGCACTAGCCCTGCGGGGCCTG
This sequence comes from Kitasatospora sp. MY 5-36, assembly GCF_001182915.1. Classification (NCBI taxonomy): domain Bacteria; kingdom Bacillati; phylum Actinomycetota; class Actinomycetes; order Kitasatosporales; family Streptomycetaceae; genus Kitasatospora; species Kitasatospora sp. MY 5-36. Next base: position 925 of record NZ_LFVW01000049.1, on the reverse strand, counting down.
GACCTCGCGGACCCGGCCCTGGACGAGGTCTCCTTCGGCGACTGGCTGCGCCGCAACGGGCAGAACGCCGCCACCCAGGCCGCCCTGTGGGACCTGGTCGGCGTCGCCACCCTGAACGCCCGGGCCGACCAGGTCTCGCTGGCGCTCGCCGGGATGGTGTTCAAGACCGGCCTGCTCTCCGACCCGGGCGCCTCGGACATCGGCACCGCCGCCGTCCCGCTCGGCGTGATCCACCACGACCGGGCGCTCACCGAGCTGGAGCGGGCCGGCGTCCGGGTGCTGCTGCGGTCCCGGGTGGCCGAGCTGAAGCCGGCCGCGCCGCAGCACGCCGTCCGGCTGGAGGGCGGGGAACTGCTCACCGCCGACACCGTCGTGCTGGCGGGCGCCCAGGACAGCGCGGCCGCGCTGCTGCCGCCGAACGCGGTCCCCGGGCAGGAGCGGCTGGCCGGCTTCGGCACCGCGCCGATCCTCAACGTGCACGTGGTCTACGACCGCAAGGTGCTGCGCCGGCCGTTCTTCGCCGCGCTCGGCTCCCCGGTGCAGTGGGTCTTCGACCGCACCGCGCACTCCGGCCTGGCCGCCACCCCGACGGGCCGGGCCCACCCGGGCGCCCAGTACCTGGCGCTGTCGCAGTCCGCCGCGCAGGACGAGATCGACCTGCCGGTGGCCGAGCTGCGCGGCCGCTACCTGCCCGAGCTGGGCCGGCTGCTGCCGGCCGCGGCCCAGGCCGAGGTGCTGGACTTCTTCGTCACCCGGGAGCGCACCGCGACCTTCGACCCGGCGCCGGGCAACGGGGCACTGCGTCCCTCGGCCCGCACCGAGGTCCCCGGCCTGCTGCTGGCCGGCTCGTGGACGGCCACCGGCTGGCCCGCGACCATGGAGGGCGCCGTGCGCAGCGGCCACGCCGCGGCCGACGCCGCGCTCG
>NZ_LFVW01000502.1:0-8612 GCF_001182915.1 Kitasatospora sp. MY 5-36 | reverse complement strand
CTCGCGGGCGCCGCGCTCTGCCTGCCGGTGCTGCGCGAGCTGGAGCGGCGGCGGGCGGCCGGGGAGGCGCGCGAGCCGGTTCCGGGGGCCGACGACCGGGCGGCCTTCGTGCGGCTGTCGTTGGCGGTGGTCTGCCGCTCGGTCACGTTCGTCGGGCTGAGCACCTTCCTCTCGCTGTTCACCACCCAGCGCCTGGGCGGCGGTGCGGCGGCGGGCACGGCGGCGCTGGTGGTGCTGTACGCGGGCGGCGCGGTGGGCTCGGTGCTGGGCGGCGCGCTGGCGGACCGGTGGGGGCGGGTGGCGGTGGCCCGCTGGTCGTACCTGGTGGCGGCGGTCGCGGTGGCCGGGGTGCTGCTGGTGCCGGGCCCGGCGCTGTACCTGTTCGTGGCGCTGACCTCGGCGGGCCTGTACGTGCCGTTCTCCCTGCAGGTCACGCTGGGGCAGGACTACCTGCCGTCGCGGATCGGTACGGCGAGCGGGATCACCCTCGGGCTGACGGTGAGCGTCGGCGGGCTGGCGAGCCCGGTGATCGGCGCTCTCGCGGACGCGACCTCGCTGCGTACGGCGCTGCTGCCGCTGGTGCTGATGCCGGTGCTGAGCTGGGCGCTGTTCCGGACGCTGCCGGAGCCGGTGGTGTCGGAGCGGGTGGCTCCCGAGGCCGGGACGGCGCCGGTCGGGCGGTGACCGCCTCCGGGTAGGCGGCGGGAAAGACGATCACCTCATTGCGTTCATATCTGCTACGGTCGTGTTCGAAACGAACGATTGGTGAGTGAACGCTATGAAGATGTTCGGCAGGCGCCGGTGGCTCTGGGGCTCACTGCTGTCCGTGGCCGTGCTGCTGGCCGGCGCGGGCGGCTGGGTGGTCTACCAGAACGAGTACGACCTCACGGAGGAGCGGGTCACCGTCACCGGCGGCAGGCAGCCGCTCCAGGGCGTCCTGGCCCGCCCCACCGGCGGCCACGGGCCGTACGGACTGGTGGTCTTCGTCCACGGCGACGGGCCCGTGGACGCCACCCACGACACCTTCTACCGGCCGCTCTGGGAGGCCATGGCGAAGGCCGGGTACGCGACGCTCTCCTGGGACAAGCCCGGCGTCAACAACGCCCCCGGCGACTGGCTGGACCAGAGCATGCAGGACCGCGTCGACGAGACCCTCGCCGCGATCCGCTGGGCCAAGGCCCAGCCCGGCATCGACCCGAACCGGATCGGGCTCTGGGGCGCCAGCCAGGCCGGCTGGGTGATGCCCAAGGCCGCCCGGCAGTCCCCGGACGTCAGGTTCGTGATCGCCGTCGGCACCGCCGTCAACTGGCTCCAGCAGGGCCGCTACAACCTGCTCGCCGAGCTGGGGGAACGGCACGCCTCGCCCGCGGAGACCGCGGCCGCCGTCGCCCGCAGCGACCGCAACCTGGCCGCCCTGCGGGCCGGTTCGACCTTCGAGGAGTACCGGGCCGCGGGCGGCGACGTCGACGGGCTGACCCCCGAGCGCTGGGCGTTCAACAAGCGCAACCACCTCTCCGACGCCACCGAGGACCTCGCCGCCCTCCGGGTGCCGGTGCAGCTCGTCCTCGGCGGCCGGGACGTCAACGTCGACAGCGACGACACCGAGGCCGCCTACCGCCGCCTCGTCACCACCCCGGGCCTGCTCCACGTCCTGCGCTTCCCGGACTCGACCCACAACATGGTGCCCAAGGACGTCGAGGACTCCGAGCTGCGCAGCACCTTCCTCGCCGTCGCCGCACCGCGCTCGCTGTTCACCCCCGGCTACCTCGACGGCATGCGGAACTTCCTGTCCTCGCTCGACCCGGCCTCGCCCGACCACCCGAAGGGGTGACCCGCGACGAAACGTGGAGCTGTAGGACCACTCAGCGGCCGTGCGGTTCGCGCTCCGGCTCGCGCGTCGGCTCGTGCGCCGTCCACGGGCGCAGCTTCTCCGGGTTGCGGACCGCCCAGACGCGGGTGATCCGGCCGTCGGCCAGGTCGAAGGCCGCCACCGTCGCGGTGCGGCCGCCGCGCCGGGCGACCAGGCCGGGGCGGCCGTTGACGGTCCGTTCGAGGAGGGTGAGCCCGGGGGCGCGGTCGGCGAAGTGGACCAGGTACCGGGCGATCCGCTCGCCGCCCACCACCGGGCGCAGGGCGGAGCCGGCCAGGCCGCCGCCGTCGGCGGTCATCGTGGCGTCGGGGGCGAGCAGGCCGACCAGGGCCGCGATGTCCCGGGCCTCCCAGGCCCGCTTGAAGTCCCGTACCAACCCGGCCTGCGTGCCCGTCGGGGTCGCCGGGGCCCGGGCGGCCCTGATCCGGCGGCGGGCGGAGGAGGCCAGCTGGCGGCAGGCCGCCGGGGTGCGGCCGACGATCCCGGCCACCTCGGGGAAGGGGTAGCGGAAGACGTCGTGCAGGATGAACGCCACCCGCTCCGCCGGGGTCACCGCCTCCAGGACGACCAGGAAGGCCATGGTCACCGACTCGTCCAGGGTGACCCAGTCCGCGGGATCGGCCGGCCCGCCGATCCACTCGCCGCGGTCGGGCAGCGGCTCGGGCAGCCACTCGCCGACGTAGCGCTCCCGCCGGGCCCGCGCCGACCCGAGCTGGTCCAGGCAGACTCGGCCGGCCACCGTGGACAGCCAGGCACCCGGCGAGGCGATGGCCTCCTGCTGCTCCCGGGACAGCGCGTACCACCGGGCGTACGTCTCCTGCACCGCGTCCTCGGCCTCGGCCAGCGAACCGAGCAGCCGGTAGGCCAGGTTGATCAGCTGCCGCCGCTCGCCGACGACCACGCCCGGATCCGGTACGGAGGGGATGTCCGCGGTCGGGGCCGCTCCCCGGGTCTGCTCGTCCGTCATGGACCCTCGCCTCACACTTCGTCGACCTGTGTCGTCGGATGAGCGGGACACTATCGATCGGCTGCCGCGAGGCAGAAGAGGGGAGCGCGTCATGGCCATCGGGACGACGGCGAAGGCGGCCACGGGCAGCACGGGCAGCACGGGCAGCACGGGCACGGCGGCGGGGCTGCGTGCCCACACCTTCCTCCGGGCCTCCGTGGCGCTCCAGACCGTGGCGGTCCTCTTCCAGGCGGTCACGGCCGGGCTGCTGCTCTCCACCTCCTACGGCGAGACGCTGCACAGCGTCGGCGCGCGTGTGATGTACGGGTCCTCGATGCTGTACCTGCTCGCCGCCGTCCTGGCCTGGCGGCCCGGCGGCGGCTCGCCCCGTCCGGTCCTGTACGCCACCGGGTTCCTGGTGCTGGCCTCGGCGCAGGTCGTGCTGGGCGTCGCGCACGTGCCGTCGGTCCACGTCCCGCTGGGCGTGGTCGTCTTCGGGCTGAGCGTGGCGGTACTGGTCCGGATGCCGGCCGTCCGCGCCACGCGGCGGACGGCCGGCACGAGGGGCTGAGCGGGCCCTCAGGACCCGAGGGTCCAGCGCTGGCCGGTGGCCGGGCGGGTGGTGACGGGGGTTCCGGCGGTGCCGGCGCCCGCGTCGAGGGCGAGGCCGGTGGCGACGTTGGTGACGGTGACGGAGCCCGTGGCCTGGTCCTGGGTCAGCTTCCACTCCTGCCAGGGGTTGCCGGGCGACAGGTCGAGCAGGTAGGCGCTGTCACCGGCCGAGGCCCCGGCGGAGAGCACGGTGTGCCGGTGGGTGCCGGTGGCGCAGTTGTCGCTGATCCGGACGGTCCCGTCGGGGTTGCCGGTGAAGGTCCACTGCTGCGCCGGGTCGCCGGGGCGCGCGGGCTCCAGGTCGGTGATCGAGCCGAGCGGCGCGGTGCAGGAGCCGAGCAGGGACAGCGCGAGGCGCCGCTGCTCAGGGAGTGGTACGCACCGTCGTCGACCACGCCGGACGGCCCGCCGGTGCCCTGCTTGGCCAGCCGGTAGAGGGCCGCGCCGTGCGGCGGGAGGGAGGCGCTGATCGGGCCGGTGACGGTCGAAGCCGTGCCCGTCCACAGTTCCTTGGCCTGGTAGCCGGAGCCGCCGAGGCCGAGTTCGGCGAGGCTGGTGGCGACGGTGCGGCCGGCCGACGGGTCCTGGTTGACCAGCAGCACGGCGGTGTCGCCGTTGGCGAGCTGCCGCTTGAGGACCACCGGGGCGTGCCCGTCGGCGGGCTTGGCGCCGACCAGGGTGGCGGGCTTCGCCAGGCCGTCCTGGTCGACGGCGATGACCTCCTTGTTCTTCAGGATCGCCAGGCTGGTGTCGTTGATCCCGGTGGACCAGGTGTAGCCGTCCGCGCTGTGCTGCGACTGTGCGGCGGTGCGCAGGTCGGCGCCGGAGATCATCGGCGCGGCGAGCATGGCGAGGACCGAGGCCTCCGTCCGCGACTCGTCGTCGGTGAAGGGCTTGTGGCAGGTGCAGGTGTCCGTGGTGCCCCACAGGCCGTAGACGTCCTGCCAGCCGGTGAACATCATGTCCAGGTCGTTCCAGCTGCCCGGGCGGACGTTGCCCGGGTACTGCAGCGCGGTCTGCAACTGCCCGTTCCAGAGCACCCCGTCGAGCTCGCTGTCCCGGTCGCCGCCGATCCGGCAGAGGTTGGCGACCTGGCCGCACCAGATGCCGGTGGGCGCGTAGCCGGGGGCGTGGAAGGGGGCCGTCCCGGCGGCCTGGACCACCGGGTCGGTGCGGGCCGGGTCGTCGGCGGCGAGCAGGTACGGGACCCCGCTGTGGACGGGCTGGGCGGAGACGCTGAGGGTGACCTTGGGCTTCCCCTGGGCGGCGGAGGCCGCGTCCAGGGCGTGCTGGAAGGTCTGCACCCGGGCGTAGATGGAGCGGGTCAGCTCCTTGCCCTCGCCCTGGGTGTAGTAGTTGTGCCCGTCCGGGCCGACGATCTGCGGGCCGTACGGGCAGTCGTCGTACTTGACGAAGTCGACGCCCCAGGAGACGAAGTCGGCGGCGTCGGTGGACTCGTGGCCGAGGCTGCCGGGGTGCATCTGGCAGGTGAGGTAGGTGTCGGTGGCGTAGAGGCCGAACTTCATGCCCTTGCTGTGCGCGTACTGGGCGAGGTACGCGATGCCGTTGACGGTGTGGCCGTCGACGGTCCGCTCGGGGAAGTGGTCGGGGCGCGGGACCAGGTGGCCGGAGGTGGGGTCGTTGCCGGTGCCGTCGGTGCCGCTGACCGGGTTGCCGGCGTTGTCGTACAGCTGGAGGCCGCCGTCGGCGTTGCGGACCAGGTCGGAGCTCTGGCCGTCGCGGTGCCAGAGCGACCAGCCGTCGTCGATGGTGACGGTGTCGTAGCCGGCCGCGACCAGGCCGTTGGCGGCCATGAAGTCGATGGTCTGGACGACCTGCTCCTGGGTGACCTCGGTGCCGAGGGAGTTCCAGGAGTTCCAGCCCATCGGCGGGGTCAGGGCGTTGCCGTTGCCGAGGCTGCCGCCGGGGCCGGTGCCGATCGCGGTGGGGGTGGCGGTGGCGGGAGCGGCCGTGCCGAGGCCGACGGCTCCGAGGCCGGCGGTCGCGAGGGCGACGGAGAGCAGGGATGCCGCGACACGGCGGCGGGTTCGGCGCATGAGCGCCCTCCTGAGGGGTGGGGGATGGTGAGATGACGAACCGTCAGGAAGTGAGGGGGGTGCGGCCGGCCGGGTGGGGCCGGCCGGCCGCGGTTGTGCTGTGTGGGGGTCAGTCGGTGACGGTCGCGGTCGCGGAGTGTCCGGGCGCGAGGGTCACGGTGATGGAGGTGTAGGTCGTGCCGTCGACGGTCGTGGTGCGGGCCTCCCGCTGCTCGCCGTCGACGGTGGCGCGGGCGTGCTGACCGGGGAAGCGGGCCTCCCAAGTGACGGGCTCCGTACCGGTGTTGGTGACGGTGCTGCGCTGCGCGCCGTCGTGGCGGACGGTCACCGTGCCGCCGCCCACCGGGATGCCCGCGACCTGGAGCCAGCCCATCGAGGCGGGCAGCTGCGGGGTGGTGGAGAGCGCGTGGCCGGCGGCGTCGGGGGTGACGCCGAGCAGGCCCTGGACGGTCTGCGCGAGCAGGGTGAACGGGACCTCGGGGTAGTCGCCGTTCAGCATCGCGCCGCTCACGTGCGGCTCGCCGACGCTCTCGTAGACGTGCCGCATCCACTTCCAGGCGGTGCTGCCGTCGTGGTTGGCGAAGAAGGCGTCCGGCAGGTAGGTGTAGGCCTCCAGGTTCGCCGAGCGCTCCGGGCCGGAGTCGGCGGCGTCGATGGCGGCGAGCTGGGCGTCCCGGCGCGGGCCCGGGTCGAGCAGCCCCTTGACCGGCATCAGCACGCTCGCCTCGTAGCCCCAGCCGGTGATCGGCTTGCCGGCGGTGTCGTAGCCGTGGACGACCTCGCCGGGCTGCGAACCGTCCACGCTCCAGGTGGAGTTGACGTACGCGCGCAGCTGCTCGGCGGCCTTCCGGTAGCCGGCGGCGGAGGCGGCGTCGCCCCGGGCGTCGGCCAGCGCGGCGGCGGAGAGGTAGGCCTGGTACTGGGCGCCGACCGCGTCCCCGGCCTCGGCGTAGGTGCGGGTGGCGTTCTCGGCATAGCTGGCGGTGCCGGCGAAGATGCTGCGGCTGGTGGCCTGCGGGATCGGCACCCCGCCGTTGTCGACCGGGCCGGGGCGGGCGGTGATGAACGGGCCGAGGGTGTTGCGCACGTACCGGCCCAGGCCCGGGTCCTCGGCGTAGTCGCGGTCGCCGGTCCAGCGGTAGGCCTCGCCGGTCTGCTGGACGAGTTCGAACGGCGCGGGCAGCTCGCGGACGAAGCGGTCGGGGCTCCGGTAGTCGATGGCGCCGTAGCTGCGGGCGTCGAAGTTGAGTGCCCAGACCGGGTAGAGCTTGTTGACCTCGGTGGCGGAGGCCGCGAAGCCGCGCAGCATGGTCTTGTTCTCGGCGTCCAGGCCGAGCAGGTGGGCGCCGACCAGCTGGTGGGCGAAGTCGCGGCTGTAGAAGGCGGAGCGGAACGGGTAGCCGGCCCAGTAGGTGGCGTCGTAGGTGGTGGTGCCAGTGCCGCCGGGGTGGTTCTCGTCCTGGTCGAGCACGCTGGTGGCGCCGGCCTGCTGCACCCAGCTGTTGGCCTTGGCCTTGGCCCAGTCGAAGAGGGCGACGGCCTCGGGGTCGGAGGAGCTGATCACCGGGTCGTTGGGGGCGGCCGGGGCGACGGCTGCGTCGTCCACGTTGATCCAACCCGTGGGGGAGGAGCCGATGGTGAGGGTCAGCCGGTCGCCGGGGGCGACCCGGACCCGGGGGAGGGTGTACTTCGCGTAGAGGGACTGCTCGGGCAGCGGGAGGGAGCGCACCACGGTGCCGTTGACGCTCACCGAGAGGCTGCCGCCGGCGCCGCCCGTCGCGATCCAGGCGGACAGGTCGTAGCTGCCCGCGGTGACGGCGGTCACCTGCTGGCTCACCGCGTAGCCGGGGCCGGCGTCGAGGTAGGCGAGGCGGGTGCCGCCGTGCGGGTTGTTGGTGGCGGTGCCGGTGTGGGGGGTGAAGGTCCAGCCGTCGGAGGTGCTGCCGGCGGTGGCGGCGCCGTTCGTGCCGCTCGTCCCGTTCGTGCCGCTCGTGTCGCTCGTGTCGCTCTGCTCGAAGCCGGGGTCGGCGAGGACCAGCGGCTCGGTGCGGGTGAGCGTCCAGCGGTGGGCGGGGCGGTTGTCGCAGTGGTGGGCCACCGGGGCCGGGTCGGCGGTCAGGCAGCCGCCGGTGCCGCGGGTGGTGAGGGTGTAGGTGCCCTGCGGCGCGCGGGAGACGGTGAAGCGCTCGGCCTCGGGGGAGCTGCCGCAGTCGGCGGTGGCGGGGCGGCGGTCCGGGCCGCCGAGGGTGAGGCAGCGGCCGCTGGCGGCGTTCACGAGCAGGTAGTCGGTGCCGGCGCGGCGCAGCTGCCAGCGCTGGCTGAGCAGTCGCCCGCAGGCGGCGCCGACCACCGGGGTGCCGGGGGCGGGCTGGGCGTACTGCGGGCCGAGGCAGCTGCCGTCCAGGGCGGAGCCGAGGAGGTAGCCGCCGCCGTCGACGAGCGGCGTTCCGGCGGCCGCCGGGGCCGGGGCGGCGCCGAGGGCCTGGGCGGCGAGGACGGCCAGGAGGGCGAGACCGGTGGGTAAGGCGCGGGGGCGGGGCGGCATGGCGGAGCTACCTCCGGTCGGGTGGCGGGGCGATGGCGTTTGAACGTTCAAATCGGATGGGTGGTGTGCGTTACGATGCATCGCATGTGATGGGTGACATTTCACATGGTGGGCTCGGTCACGTCAACGGGATGCGCGGTGACGGCTTCCGGGAGACAGCTGGGAGAAGAAGTGAAGGCCTCTGCCCGACGGGGGTGGGCAGGGGCCTTCACGATCTGGGAACGGTCGCGGTCCGGGCCCGACCGTCGCGGGGTCCGGACCGTGATCGGGCTCAGTGGCCCGAGGAGCTCAGCGCTTCGGTCGGGCTCAGCGCTTCAGGGCCGCGAGCGTCTCGTCCAGGCTCGGCGTGCCGGGGCGGGGCCGGTTGTACGGGAGCTTGGAGAGCATCGAGCCCATCGCGCAGGTGTTGGTCAGCGCGGAGAAGGCCAGCCCGCCGCCGACGGCGGCGGAGACCCAGCGGGCGCCCGGCAGGGCGAGGTCGACCAGCACGCCGGCCAGCACCAGCGAGCCGGCCACCAGGCGGACCTGGCGGTCCAGCGCCCACACCCGGCGGGCGCCGGCCACCTGGTCCAGCGGCCGCCC
>NZ_LFVW01000501.1:0-8622 GCF_001182915.1 Kitasatospora sp. MY 5-36 | reverse complement strand
CGGCCGCGCTCGCGGGGCTGCGGGAGGACGCCCCGGTGGGGCTGCCGGAGGGGCCGGTGGCGGCGGCCGAGGTGCTGGCCCGGGTGGTGGCGGCGGCGCGGGAGACGGCGGCGCTCTGCGGCTGAGGCCCGGAGGAGTCCGGACACGCCGAAGGCCGGCCGGGTCGGTAACCCCGTGACCCGGCCGGCCTTCGGCGCGCTGCTGCTGGTGATCCGGTGTCAGATGCTGGCGACCACTCGGTCGGCCAGCACGTAGACGGCCTCCTCGTCGGTGGAGAAGGTCAGCGAGTACGAGCCGGAGAAGCGCGAGCCGCCGAGCAGCCGGACGTGCTCACCGGCGCGGACCGCGTCGATCAGCCGGTAGGCGGCCTCCCGGTCGCCCGGGGCCACGCAGAGGGTGGTGCCGTCGGCGAAGGCGTACACGTCCAGGGTGCCCAGCGGGCCCGGGCGGACGTCGACCAGGGCGACGGCCTCCTCGGCGAGGGCGGCCAGCCGGCTGTCCGTCCACTCCCGGGACGGCGCCTGGCTGGGCACGAAGTCGGGGTGCGAGGGGTGGCGGCGCGGGTCGGGCGCGGCGACCGGGGCCTCCTCGACGGCCTGGTCGGCGTCCAGCAGCCCGGCCTCCAGGCCGGTGGCCAGCAGGTCGGCCTCGCGGCGGGCCCGGGCGTCCTTGGTCTCGCCGGCCGGGTGGCCGGGGCGCAGCGGCACGCCGCCCTCGCCGCCGGGCTCGGCCGGGGCGGAGCCGCCCTCGTTGATCAGATCCTCCAGCGCGGAGCGCAGCGCCTCGCCGAACTCCGGGTCCATCGTCCCGGCGTTGTCGACGGCGTCCTGCGGGCCGGTGGGGCGGGGGAAGAAGAGCGGCCACTCCTCGGTGCCGGAGAAGGTGCCGGAGAACGGGGAGTCGAACAGCGGCGCGTCCTCGGCCGCGCGGGCCTCCTGCTCGGCCCAGAACGCCCGGGCCTCCGTGATCTCCCGCTCGCGGTCGGCGGCGAGCGCCTCGGTGACGGCCCGGCGTATCGCGGCCTCGTCCACGGGTGCGGGCGCGGACGGGGCCGCGGCCCGTGCGTCCAGCCGGCGGGAGAGCCCGCGGAGGTGGAGCAGCACGGCGGTCGACACGGCGATCAGGATCAGCAGCAGGATGGTGTAGACGGCGCTCACGGAACGTACTCCTAGCGAGGAGCGGAACGGGGTTACGTGTCCACACTGCCGCATGCGGGGCTGTTACCGCAGGGGCGAATGTCCAATTCATCCCGGACTTTCGCTCTTGTCCCCAAATTGTTAGGTAACACCGTTCTACGCAGTGGAGTTGATCCGCTCCGCAGTGTCGATTTCCGGGTCGAAAACGAACGAAATGAGGGCCGGATCGACCTCTCGGTGTGATCCGGCCCTCAATTACGCTGCGTCACTCCAAATGGGTGGTCCAGACCCTTCGGAGGGCGCCCGGAGGGTCAGCTGAGGCGCTCGATCACCATCGCCATGCCCTGGCCGCCGCCGACGCACATGGTCTCCAGGCCGAACTGCTTGTCGTGCCACTGCAGGGAGTTGATCAGCGTGGTGGTGATCCGGGCGCCGGTCATGCCGAAGGGGTGGCCGACCGCGATCGCGCCACCGTTGACGTTCAGCCGGTCCAGGTCGACGCCGAGGTCACGGTAGGACGGGATCACCTGGGCGGCGAAGGCCTCGTTGATCTCGACCAGGTCGATGTCACCGATGGTCAGGCCGGCCCGCTTGAGCGCCTGCTTGGAGGCCTCGACCGGGCCGTAGCCCATGATCTCGGGGGAGAGCGCGCTGACGCCGGTGGAGACCACCCGGGCGAGCGGGGTGATGCCCAGCTCGCGGGCCTTGGTGTCGGACATGATCACCAGCGCGGCCGCGCCGTCGTTCAGCGGGCAGCAGTTACCCGCGGTCACGGTGCCGTCGGGGCGGAACACCGGCTTCAGGCCGGCCACGCCCTCCAGGGTGACGCCGGCGCGCGGGCCGTCGTCCGTGCTGACCACGGTGCCGTCCGGGAGCGTCACCGGCGTGATCTCGCGCTCCCAGAAGCCGGCCTTGATGGCGGCCTCGGCGAGGTTCTGCGAGCGGACGCCGAACTCGTCCTGCTCGGCGCGGGTGATGCCCTTGAGCGCGGCCAGGTTCTCGGCGGTCTGGCCCATCGCGATGTAGGCGTCCGGCACCAGGCCGTCCTCGCGCGGGTCGTGCCACTCGCCGCCACCTTCTTCGGCGCGCTTCTTCGTACGGGCCTGGGCCTCGTCGAAGACCGGGTTCATGGTGCCCGGCAGGCCGTCCGAGGTGCCGTTGACGCTGCGCGAGACGGTCTCCACGCCGGCCGAGACGAAGACGTCGCCCTCGCCCGCCCTGATCGCGTGCAGCGCCATCCGCGTGGTCTGGAGCGAGGAGGAGCAGTAGCGGGTGATGGTGGCGCCCGGCAGGTAGTCCATGCCCATCTGGACGGCCACGATGCGGGCCAGGTTGTGGCCCTGCTCGCCGCCGGGCAGGCCGCAGCCCAGCATCAGGTCGTCGATCTCGCGCGGGTCGAGCTGCGGCACCTTGGCCAGGGCGGCCTGGATGACGTGGGCGGTCAGGTCGTCCGGGCGGACGTCCTTGAGCGAGCCCTTGAAGGCCCGGCCGATCGGCGAACGGGTGGCGCTGACGATGACGGCTTCGGGCATGGCGGGCTCCTCGCTGGGTGACGGTGGACCTGACGTCCGGGAGGAAAGTTACCGCCTGGTAGATCAGGCGTCACCCGCCCCAGCGTGTGAGCTGGCCGACGTATTCCCGGGGCCCCCGTCGGGGGTCGTACCGGGCTCCTTCCCGCTCTCCGGGCCGGGCAGACCGATCCGCAGCCGCTGCCTCAACTGGGCCCAGCGGCGGCCCGTGCCCTCCGCCGGTACGGCCGCCACCTCGGTGCCCTCCCGACCGGCCGCCGTGGCGGCCGCGACCGCGACCGGCAGCACCGCGCCGCCCGGGACGGCCGTGGCAGGACGCTCCTCCTCCGGCCAGAGCCCGAGCGCGGCGCAGACCGAGGGCAGCACGGCCATCGCGGCGGTCGCGTAGCCCTGGGCGGAGGGGTGGTAGCGGTCGGCGGCGAACATCTCCGGGCGGGCGGCGAACTCCGGGCCCAGCAGCGAGCCCAGCGAGACCGTCCGGCCGCCCGCCTCCACCACCGCGATGGTCTGCGCGGCGGCCAGCTGCCGGCTCAGCCGGCGGGCCACCCAGCGCAGCGGCGGCCGCACCGGCTTGATCGTCCCGAGGTCCGGGCAGGTGCCCACCACCACCTCGCAGCCGTTGGCGCGCAGGGCGGCGACGGCCTCGCCGAGCTGGCGGACGGCCAGCTGTGCCGGGCTGTGCCGGGTCACGTCGTTGGCGCCGACCATGATGACGGCGACGTCCGGGTGGTGCGGCAGGGCCTGCTCCAGCTGGCCGGAGAGGTCGGTGGAGCGGCCGCCGGAGCGGGCCACGTTGACCAGCCGGACCGGGCGCTCGGCCACCGAGGCGAGGCCCGCGGCCAGCAGTGCGCCCGGGGTCTCGCCGGCCCGGGCCACGCCGAGGCCGGCGCCGGTGGAGTCGCCGAGGACGGCCAGCACGAGCGGGGCCTGCGGGTCGGCGGCGCGGTCGGCGAAGGCCTCCCCGTAGACGCCGTCCGCCTTGGGCGGGACGGTCTCCAGGACGCCGATGGCCTGGATGGCGAGTCTGCTCTCGGTCACCAGCAGGCCGACGACGCCCACCCCGAGCAGGCCGAGGCCGCCGCCGCCGTACGCCGCCGCGGTGGCGATCCGGCGGGCCACCCGGGCCCGCGAGTCCCGTGCCCCTGGCATCCGGTGCCCCCTTCACGTGCTCTCCTGCCGGCCCCTCCGGGGCCACGGCCATGCCTGCACAGCGCTCTTACCCGTGCGGAGGGCGGGAGTACCGGGGGTGCCGCTGGGGGTGGGCCATTGGGGGAGGGGTGCAGGAGGGGAGCCGCGGGGCGGGTGCCACGCCCTACGCTTTGCAGTACCGAACTCCGCAGTACCGAAATCGCATGCCCACAGACCGGGAGGATCCCCGTGCGGTACCACAACTCGATCATCGACCTCGTCGGCAACACGCCGCTGGTCAAGCTGAACAAGGTCACCGAGGGCATCAGCGCGACAGTGCTGGCCAAGGTCGAGTACTTCAACCCCGGCGGCTCGGTCAAGGACCGCATCGCGATGCGCATGATCGAGGCCGCCGAGGCCTCGGGCGCCCTCAAGCCGGGCGGCACCATCGTCGAGCCGACCTCCGGCAACACCGGTGTCGGCCTGGCGATCGTGGCCCAGCAGAAGGGCTACAAGTGCATCTTCGTCTGTCCTGACAAGGTCTCCACCGACAAGATCAACACCCTGCGCGCGTACGGCGCCGAGGTGGTCGTCTGTCCGACCGCCGTCGCCCCGGAGCACCCGGACTCCTACTACAACGTCTCCGACCGCCTGGTCCGGGAGACCCCGAACGCCTGGAAGCCGGACCAGTACTCCAACCCGGACAACCCGGCCTCGCACTACCACTCCACCGGCCCGGAGCTGTGGGAGCAGACCGACGGGAAGATCACCCACTTCGTGGCGGGCGTCGGCACCGGCGGCACCATCTCCGGCACCGGCAACTACCTGAAGGAGGCCTCCGGCGGCAAGGTCAAGGTGATCGGCGCCGACCCGGAGGGCTCGGTCTACTCGGGCGGCACCGGCCGGCCGTACCTGGTCGAGGGCGTCGGTGAGGACTTCTGGCCGACCGCCTACGACCGCGGTGTCGCGGACGAGATCGTCGCGGTCTCCGACAAGGACTCGTTCCAGATGACCCGCCGCCTGGCCAAGGAGGAGGGCCTGCTGGTCGGCGGCTCCTGCGGCATGGCCGTGGTGGCCGCGTTGGAGGTCGCCAAGAAGCTCGGCCCGGACGACGTCGTCGTGGTGCTGCTGCCGGACGGCGGCCGCGGCTACCTGTCGAAGATCTTCAACGACGACTGGATGGCCGACTACGGCTTCCTGCCCTCGGCCACCGACGAGGCGCACATCGGCGAGGTGCTGGCCCGCAAGGAGTCCCTCGCGCAGGGCGGCGTCCCGCAGTTCGTCCACATGCACCCCAACGAGACGGTCGCCGAGGCGGTCCGGGTGCTGCGCGAGTACGGCGTCTCGCAGATGCCGGTGGTCTCCCCGGGCGCCGGCCACCCGGACATCATGGCCGGCGAGGTGATCGGCTCGGTGGTGGAGAAGCTGCTGCTGGAGGGCATCTTCGCCAAGGACATCGAGCTCACCGACACGCTGGACAAGGTGATGTCCAAGCCGCTGCCGGTGGTCGGCTCGGGCGAGACCGTCACCAACCTGATGACCGTGCTGGAGAAGGCCGACGCGGCCGTCGTGCTGGTGGAGGGCAAGCCGCAGGGCATCGTCACCCGCCAGGACCTGCTGGGCTTCCTGACCGGCCGCGCCCAGCACTGACCCGGCGTCACCACCGCCCCCCGCGGATGGATGCGGAGGATTCGTCCACGGGGGAAGTGGTACACCGGCGTCACCTGTCCGCAGCACGTGGTTAACACGGCTCGGGCATCGTGGTGGTCAACGGCAGGACGCCGAGTGAGGCGACGGCAACCGTCCGGGAGCGGCTCCCCGGCGACCGCGGTCGGCTCCGGACACATCGGGTGGCCCTGACCCGGCCGCTGTGTCCTCCCGCCGCGGGAGGCGCCGTCGTCCCGCCCCTGACCGGCCCCGGCCGGTCGACAGGGTGCGGCGGCTCCCGCGGCAGCACCGCGCCGCACGGCGCGTGTCCCGCGGCTCCCGGGTGGGGGAGCCCAGGCGGGGAACGGTGGGGCCGGTCCTTCTCCGAGGGACCGGCCCCTTCCGTTCGCGCCGTCGCACGTTCCGTTCGCGCCGTTCACGCCGGGCGCGCGGGGTGCACTCCGAGCGGCCGCCCGTGCGCCGCGCCGGGCGCGCCCGTCCCGTACGCTCGCACGCATGACCAGCACTGAAACGACCGACCAGGATGCCCCGCGCTACGTCCGGGTGAAGATCGAGCTCATCGCGGAGATCACCGACGAGGGCGCGCTCAAGGCGGCCGCCCTGGAGGCCGTCACCGCGGACGAGTACCTCGACGACGAGGAGCGCGCCCAGTCCGTCGAGGCCATCGAGGTGGACCCGTCGGGTTCGCTCGCCCACTTCATCGACCCCGTCGCGCTGCTCGGCGACGTGCCCGGCGTGGAGCTCGCCTCGGCGACCTGGGAGTCGGCGCAGACCGAGTTCGACCCGGACGACGAGGAGTGGGACGAGTACGCGGTGGAAGGCTCCGCCGAGTAGGGCGGGGAACCGTCGGGTGACGGTCCTCACCGTCACCGCCCGTGAACGCCCGGTCCGCTCCGCGGGCCGGGCGTTTTGTCCCTGTTCGTCGGGAAGTTGGGTCATCTCATACGATCGCTTACCCTTCGGTGATGGAACCGTGAACGGGCGTATTGCGTTTCTGTATCCGTAATGCCCGGGATGATCAGCAGGGAGACGCGACGTGACGGCACGGGACGGTCAGGGACGGGCGGCCGGAAGCAGCTGGAGCCGACGCGGGGTCCTCGCGGGCCTGATCGGAGCGCCCGTCCTGCTGCTGACCGCCTGCAACGACAACAGCGCCAACAGCGCCAGCGGCGGTAGCGGCGGCTCCGGCGGCGCGAACGGCACCCCGGCCTCCGGCGGCACGGGCAGCAGCGCCCCCAAGACCTCGGCCGCGGTCATCACCGTCACCCCGGCCGACGGCGCCGCCTCCGCGAGCTTCAGCGAGCCGGTCAAGGTCGCCGTCGCCAACGGCACCCTGACCAGCGTCAAGGTCACCGACACCGCCGGCAAGGAGCTGGCCGGCCAGCTCTCCGCCGACGGCACCGGCTGGACCTCGGCCGCCGCCCCCGCCAGCGGCACCAAGTACACCGTCGCCGCCGTCGCCCTCGACAAGGACAAGCTGGAGGCGGACTCCAACGCCGTCTTCACCACGGCGACCCCGGCCAACACCTTCGTCGGCTACTTCACCCCCGAGGACGGCTCGACGGTCGGCGTCGGCATGCCGGTCTCGATCAACTTCAGCAAGCCGGTCACCGACCGCAAGGCCGTCCAGCAGGCGATCACCGTGATAGCCGAGCCGGGCGTCGAGATCGTCGGCCACTGGTTCTCCAGCACCCGCCTCGACTTCCGGCCGCAGGAGTACTGGGCCAAGGGCACCAAGGTCACCCTCAAGCTCCGGCTCAAGGACGTCGAGGGCGCCAAGGGCGTGTACGGCACCCAGTCCAAGGACGTGAGCTTCACCATCGGCCGGGCCCAGACCAGCGTCGCCGACCTCGCCGCCAAGAAGCTCACCGTCACCACCGACGGCCAGGTCAGCGCGGTCTACAAGATCTCCGGCGGCTCGCCCGAGCACATGACCTGGGGCGGCAAGATGGTGATCTCCGAGCAGTACACCCAGACCCGGATGAACTCGCAGACCGTCAACCTGGGCAGCGAGTACGACATCGCGGACGTGCCGCACGCCCAGCGCCTCAGCACCTCGGGCACCTTCATCCACGGCAACTACTGGTCCTCGCCGTCGATCTTCGGCGGCCAGAACACCAGCCACGGCTGCATCGGCCTCCGGGACACCAAGGGCGCCCAGGACAGCGGTACGGACGGCTTCAAGTTCTACAAGTCCTCGATGGTCGGCGACGTGGTCGAGGTCGTGAACTCCGGCGACAAGACGGTCGCCCCGGACAACGGCCTGAACGGCTGGAACATGGGCTGGGCCGCCTGGAAGGCCGGCAGCGCCGTCTGACCCGGCCCCGCACCCCGACCGGCCGGACCCCGGTCGGAAGACCCACCGGTCGGAAAAACTCCCCGGGCGGACCGAACCTCGCGGTCCGCCCGAGGAGTAGGACGGGTGTGAAACGCGAGCAGAGACAGCGGCAGGACGACGAGTTCAGCGAGTTCGTCGCCGGGAGCGGTCGGCAACTGCTGCGGCTGGCCGAGCTGTTGACCGGCGACCCGGACCGGGCCAAGGACATCGTGCAGTCGGCGCTGGAGCGCGCCTACCTGCACTGGCACCGGATCACCGGGGACGACCCCACCGCGTACGTCCGCCGGATCGTGGTCAACCAGCACCGCGACTGGTGGCGCCGACTGCGCAACCACGAGCTGCCCGTCGAGCACACCCCCGACCGGCCGCTCTCCGACGACCTCGCCGAGCGGCAGGCCGAACGCGCCCTGCTGCACCAGGCGCTGGGCACCCTCACCCGCCGGGAGCGGACGGTCGTCGTGCTGCGGTACTACGGGGACCTCAGCGAGGCCGCCGTCGCGGCCGAACTGGGCATCGCCCAGGGCACGGTGAAGAGCACGCTGCACCGGGCCATGTCGAAGCTGCGCGCACTGCCCGAACTCGCCGACCGTTCCGGCGTGACGGCGAGTCCCACGACGCACATCGAGGTGACGGTATGAGCTTCGAACACCGGCTCGGCGAACTGCTCAAGGACCAGGACCCGTACGCGACCGGGCCGGACCCGGTGCCGATCATCGCCGCCGCCCGACGGCGCCGGGCCAGGCGCAGAGCCGGGACCGCCGCGGCCGCGGTCGCGGTGGCGCTGGTCTGCGGGGCGACGGCGGTGACGGCCGGCAGCGCCCGG
>NZ_LFVW01000500.1:0-5672 GCF_001182915.1 Kitasatospora sp. MY 5-36 | reverse complement strand
ATCCGGGTCCCGGATGGGGGTTCTTCGCATTTCCAGGGCCGGGGCGAATCTATTCGTCGGAGTCGGATTCGGCCTGCGGCTTCTCCGTGGGCGCCTGCCCCTGGGCCTGAGCCGGCTGCTGGGCGTCGGGCCGCAGTGCCTGAGGTGCCGATGACGCCTGACCCGAGGCCTGATCCGACGGTTGGGCCGACGCCTGGACCTGGTCGGCGGGAGCCGCCGGGGCCTCCGCCGTCCCCCAGGCCGGCCGGCTGAGCCACTTGTCCGCGCTGTTGGTGAGACGGGCGACGCCCGTACCGTCCGGCCGCATGCTGTACAGGTCGGCGCCGGTGCCGGCGGGCGCCTGGGCGAAGACGATGGACTTGCCGTCGGGAGCGTAGGCGGCCGCGCCGTAGAAGGCGTCCGAGGGTGCGGGGGTGAGGGCGCCGACGGCGCTGCCGTCGGGGTGGACGGTGTAGATGCCGCCGCCGGGGGCGTTGTCGGGGCCGGCCGGGTAGGTGGTGAAGAGGATCTGGGTGCCGTCGGGGGACCAGTCCGCGCGGTCGCCGGCGCGCAGTTCCCAGGGGGTGAGCTGGCGCAGCCCGGTGCCGTCCGCGCTGACCACGTAGATGGCGCGGCTGTTGGCGGGCTGCCCGGTGGCGCTGGTGCGGTACTCGAAGGTGAGCTGTTTGCCGTCGGGGGACCAGCTGGGGTTGCTGACCGCGCCGGAGTAGGGCTTGTCGTTGGTGAGGAAGGTGAGCCGCTGGACGTCGGTGCCCTCGGGGGTCATCAGGTAGAGGTCGGAGTACTGGATCTGGTGGCTGCCGGACGGGTCCAGGGCGCCCCAGGAGCGGCTGAAGGCGACCTGCTTGCCGTCGGGGGAGAAGGCGGGGGCGCGTTCGTCCTCGTTGGCGCAGTCGGCGGTGCCGCTGTCGCAGAGCTGGTTGACCTGGTGCTCGGGGCCGCCGGCGGTGAGGACGGTCCAGAGCCGGGCGGTGCCGGTCTGCGGGTCGGTGCGGTCGAAGGCGATGGTGGCGCCGTCGGGGGACCAGTCCGGGCGGTCGTCGAGCGCGCGGGCCGGCGGCTGGGTGACCTGGTGCTGGCCGGTGCCGTCGGGGGAGAGGGTGACGATCGCGGTGCTGGTGCGGGCGGCGTCGGTGTAGGCGCGGCTGACGATCAGCCCGTTGTGCGCGGCGGCCGCGGGGGCTCCGACGGCCGCGCCGACCACGCCGGGGGTCGCGGCGGGTGTCGCCTCGGGGGTGGCGGTGGGGGTCTCCGGCCGGATCTCCGAGAGCGGGATCTCCCCGGGTTCGGCCCCGCAGCCGGTGAGCAGGGCGCCCAGAAGCAGAAGGCCCGCACCGGCGCTCGCGCGGGTGCGGGCCCTGCCCGTGGGTGACTGCCGTGTGCCGGTGGTGATCCGTGCCATCTCCGCCTCCGAGACTCTCGACCGCTCCGACGTGTGCCCCCGCCGAGGATTCAGGACGAAGGCCCCTGAAAGGAGCTGTCACTGTGTCAGACGGGGGACGTCGGCGGTCCAGCGACACGCGACGGACCGCGCTCGCTCGATCGCACGGAGTAGAGGGGAGTGGAGGGGAGAGGAACAGAGGGGAGCGGAGCGGGCCTCAGCCCCGGGCGGCGCGGCGCTCGGCCTTCGCGAGGGCCTCTGCCTCGTCCTCGGCCTCGGCGACCTCCAGGGTGGGCGCGGTGCCGCCGAGCTGGGCGGGCAGCCACCAGGTGTCGTCCGGGCCGGAGGGCTTGCCGGGGTACTCGCGCTGGGCCTGGTCGAGCATCTCGCTCATGGCGGCGCGCAGCCGCCGGGTGACCATCACGGGCTTGTCGTCCGGCCCGAGGTGGATCGGCTCGCCGATCATGATGGTGACCGGGACGTGCCGCTTGGTGAGGGTCTTCGGGCGGCCCTTGGTCCAGAGCTGCTGGGTGCCCCAGAGCACGACGGGCAGCAGCGGGGTGCCGGAGTCGGCGGCCATCCGGGCGGCGCCGGTCTTGAACTTCTTGAGCATGAAGGAGCGGCTGATGGTCGCCTCGGGGAAGACCCCGACCACCTCGCCGGCCTTGAGGGCGCGCACGGCGGCCTCGTAGGCGGGCTGGCCGTCGGTGCGGTCGACCGGGATGTGCTTCATGCCGCGCATCAGCGGGCCGGAGATCCGGTGCTTGAAGACGTCGTCCTTGGCCATGAAGCGGGTCTTGCGCTTGCCGCCGCGGTACGCGCCGAGGCCCGCGAAGAGGAAGTCCAGGTAGCTGATGTGGTTGCTGACCAGTACCGCTCCCCCCCTGGCGGGGATGTGTTCGGCGCCCACGATCTTGATCCGCGCGTCGAGCGCGCGGAAGGCGGTGAGTGCGGCGCCGATCACCGGCGGGTACACGAACTCTGCCACGGTCAGTCCTGACTTCCACGGGCCGGAGCCCGGTTCGGCGGGTACCCGCTCCGTTGCGCGGGCGGTGCCGACCGGAGTACGGCACTCCGCGGCGGTCACGGGTGATTCACGGAGATGATCCCCCGAACGAGTGCCTGCTGTCACCTGAGGCGTGCGGTCAAGTGAATATTGCCGATGTGATCTCCGTGATGAATTCGAACGGGAACTTTTCGGCCGCTCGCATCAGGCGCGGGAGGTGAGGCGGCCCTGGGCGTGCCGGACCAGGGGGTAGAGCTCGCAGCCCACGGAGTAGCCGAACACGGCGTTGGCGAAGGCGGCGGTGAGGG
Organism: Kitasatospora sp. MY 5-36; assembly: GCF_001182915.1. NCBI lineage: Bacteria > Bacillati > Actinomycetota > Actinomycetes > Kitasatosporales > Streptomycetaceae > Kitasatospora > Kitasatospora sp. MY 5-36. The sequence continues at coordinate 2,977 of NZ_LFVW01000500.1, read as the reverse complement.
CGGTCGAGGCGCCCATCACGCCGAGCCACGTCACCTCGGTGCAGTAGCCGAGGGTGCCGACCGCGGCGAAGACCATGAGGACGCCCTGGTCGAGGCGGAGCGGCCGTTCGTCCTCGGTGGCGGAGGGCGGTGCGAGCCGGGGCAGCACGAGCGCCTGGAACAGCCGGACGTACGGGGCCAGGCGCAGGCCGCCGAACGAGCCGAGGGCGAAGACGAGCGTCTGGGCTCCCAGGAGCGGGCAGCTGCCGGTGGCCAGGACGAGGGCCAGGACGATCGCGGTGAGCGCTGCGGCTAAGCGGGGACCGCGGGGATCGGTCTGCAACGGGGCTCCGGGTGGTCGCGACGGGCGGCGGCAGCGGCGGGGCGTCAGCGCCGTCGGTGGACGGTGGTCCTGGCCGGGGCGATGACGCGGCGGCGGACCGGCGGCGGCATCGGGTGGCGGTCGGAGTCCATCGGCCGATCGTACGTGTCCCGGCCCTGGCGGTCGACCGTGTTTCGGGCGCCGCGGGCGCTGCCGCAGACTGGGGGGATGACCGGGCCGACGGCGTGCGTTGTCGTGCCTCGACGGGGCCGGTCCCGGCCCGCCGTGGCCGGGGTGAAGGGCCGGGAGTGACGGGAGGACGAGGGTGAGCACCGAGGACGGGGCGGACGCGGTACCGCGGTCGGACGCCGTACGGCTGTCGGGGGCGGAGCTGGGCGGGCCGCTCGGCGCGCGGGCGACGCTGGTGCAGTTCTCGACGGCCTTCTGCCAGCCGTGCCGGGCCACCCGGCGGGTGCTCTCGGAGGTGGCCGGGATGGTCGACGGGGTGGAGCACATAGAGGTGGACGCCGAGGAGCGGTTGGAGCTGGTCCGCCGGCTGGAGGTCCGGCGGACGCCGACCGTCCTGGTGCTGGACGGGGAGGGCCGGGTGGTGCGTCGGGCGGCGGGCCAGCCGCGCCGGGTGGACGTGATCGCGGCGCTCGGTCGCGTGGTGTGAGCAATCCGGCCGCAGGTGTTCCGCCCCGGCGGGTGGAGTCGGCCCCGCGCTGGGGCAGGATGGGCACAGGCGGCGGGAGCGGCCGCACGGCATAAGCTACTGGCCAGTAGTGACCACTGCACTACCGGCGAGTATGCTGCCAGGAAGTTCCGGACCGGCACGGGAATTCGCTGCCCGGAGCGGGTGCGTGCCGTGTTCGCGCCCGCTTGCACCGCCGCAGCCGCCGGACGAGACCAGTACAGGAGACAGGCCGTGAGCTTGAGGATCGTTGTCTGTGTGAAGCACGTGCCGGACGCGACGGGTGACCGTCGTTTCGCGGACGACCACACCACCGACCGGGAGGGTGTGGACGGCCTCCTGTCGGAGCTGGACGAGTACGGCGTGGAGCAGGCGCTGCGGATCGCGGAGGCGAACGAGGGCGCCGAGGTGACGGTGCTGACGGTGGGGCCGGACGACGCGAAGGACGCGTTGCGCAAGGCGCTGTCGATGGGTGCGGACAAGGCCGTGCACGTGAACGACGAGGACATCCACGGTTCGGATGTGGTCGGGACGTCGGCGGTGCTGGCGAAGGCGCTGGAGAAGGCCGGGTTCGACCTGGTGATCGGTGGCATGGCGTCGACGGACGGTTCGATGGGTGTGCTGCCGGCGCTGCTGGCGGAGCGGCTGGGTGTGCCGCAGGTGACGCTGCTGTCGGAGGTGTCGGTCGAGGGCGGCGTGGTGAAGGGCCGTCGGGACGGTGACGCGGCGACGGAGCTGGTGGAGGCGGCGCTGCCGGCGGTGGTCTCGGTGACCGACCAGTCGGGTGAGGCTCGGTACCCGTCGTTCAAGGGGATCATGGCGGCGAAGAAGAAGCCGGTGCAGTCGTGGGACCTGGACGACCTGGGCATCGAGGCGGACGAGGTCGGTCTGGCGGGTTCGTGGACGGCGGTGGAGTCGGTGGCGGCGCGTCCGGCGCGGACCGCGGGCACGGTCGTCAAGGACGAGGGCGAGGGCGGCAAGTCGCTCGCGACCTTCCTCGCCGACCAGAAGTTCATCTGAGCCGTCCCCACCCCCCGACCCAGCGAATACACGGAGACATTGAGCAATGGCTGAGATTCTCGTCCTGGTGGACCACGCCGACGGCGCGGTGCGCAAGCCGGCCCTGGAGCTGCTGACCCTGGCCCGCCGTATCGGTGAGCCGTCCGCCGTCGTCCTGGGCGCCGGTGCGGCCGCGGCCGGCATCGCGGCGAAGGCCGGCGAGTACGGCGCGGTGAAGGTGTACGTCGCCGACGGCGCGGAGTTCGCCGACCAGCTGGTCGTCCCGAAGGTGGACGCGCTGGCGCAGATCGCCAAGGCGAACGACGTGGCCGCGGTGCTGGTGACGTCCTCCGGTGAGGGCAAGGAGGTGGCCGCGCGCGTCGCGCTGCGGATCGGCTCCGGCATCATCACCGACGCCGTCGACCTGCGCGCCGGCGACCAGGGCCCGATCGCCACCCAGTCGGTGTTCGCCGCCTCGTACACCGTCGACTCCCGGGTGAGCAACGGCGCACCGGTCATCACCGTCAAGCCGAACGCCGTCGCCCCGGAGGCCGCCCCGGCCGCCGGTGCGGTGGAGGACGTCGCCGTGGCGTTCACCGGCAACGCCGCCAAGGTCGTCTCGCGCACCCCGCGGGTGTCCTCCGGCCGTCCCGAGCTGACCGAGGCCGCGATCGTGGTCTCCGGTGGCCGTGGTGTCGGTGCCGCCGAGGGCTTCGGCGTGGTCGAGGAGCTCGCGGACGCGCTGGGCGCGGCCGTCGGCGCCTCGCGTGCCGCGGTGGACGCCGGCTGGTACCCGCACAGCAGCCAGGTCGGCCAGACCGGCAAGCAGGTCTCCCCGCAGCTCTACATCGCGGCGGGCATCTCCGGCGCGATCCAGCACCGGGCCGGCATGCAGACCTCGAAGACCATCGTGGCCGTCAACAAGGACCCGGAGGCCCCGATCTTCGAGCTGGTCGACTACGGCGTGGTCGGCGACCTCTTCC
>NZ_LFVW01000499.1:0-3008 GCF_001182915.1 Kitasatospora sp. MY 5-36 | reverse complement strand
AGCTCACCGCCGAGGTGAAGGCCCGCAAGGCCTGATCCGCGCGGAAGGTTCGGAGGGCGTGGTGCCGGGTGCCCGGTGCCGCGCCCTCCGTCGTACCCGGCCGTCCCCGGTCCTTCCCCGGCCTTCCCGGTCGTTCTCCGCCGTCGCCGGCCCCGCTCGCCGTCCCCGGCGCGCGGCGGGCCGGGCGGCGGCCCGTAGAGTCGGCGCCGGCGCGTGGCGCACGGGCGCGGCGCGGTGGTGATGGACGAGGCGAGGACGGTGGCATGGCACTGCTGACGGCACTTCAGGGCGGTTTCGGCGACGCGGCGGACGCGCTGCGGATCGACGGTCGGACGCTCTCCCGGGAGGACCTGCTGGGCGCGGCGACCGCCGTCGCCGACCGGGTGGCCGGCGCCCCGGCGCTCGCGGTGCTCGCCCGGCCCCCCGTCGAGACCGTCACCGCCGTGGTCGGCGGCCTGCTGGCGGGCGTCCCGGTGGTGCCGCTGCCGCCCGACTCGGGGCCCAAGGAGCGCGAGCACATCCTGCGCGACTCGGGCGCGGCGCTGCTCGCGCACGCCGTCGGGGAGGTGCTGCCGCAGGACACCTCGGTGGCCGGGCTGCCGGTCGACCCCGCGCGGCGCTCCACCACCAGCTACGCCGAGCCCGCCGCCGCGTCGACCGGCTTCGTGCTCTACACCTCGGGCACCACCGGCGCCCCCAAGGGCGTGGTGATCCGGCGCGAGGCGATCGCCGCCGACCTGGACGCCCTCGCCGCCGCCTGGCAGTGGACCGCCGAGGACACCCTCGTCCACGGCCTGCCGCTGTTCCACGTGCACGGGCTGCTGCTCGGCGTGCTCGGCGCCCTGCGCACCGGCAGCGGACTGGTGCACACCGGGCGGCCCACCCCGGAGGGGTACGCGGCGGCGGGCGGCAGCCTGTACTTCGGGGTGCCCACCGTGTGGTCCCGGTTGGCGGCGGACCCGCAGGCCGCGGCCCGGCTCGCCCCGGCCCGGCTGCTGGTCTCCGGCAGCGCGCCGCTGCCCGTGCCGGTGTTCGAGAAGCTCGCGGCGCTCACCGGGCACGCCCCGATCGAGCGGTACGGGATGACCGAGTCGCTGATCACCGTCAGCACCCGGGCGGACGGCGAGCGGCGCCCCGGCAGCGTCGGGCTGCCGGTGGAGGGGGTCCGCACCCGGCTGGTCGGCGAGGACGGCGCGCCGGTGCCCGGCGACGGGGAGAGCGTCGGCGAACTCCAGGTCTCCGGGCCGACGCTGTTCAGCGGTTACCTCAACCGGCCGGACGCGGACGCCGAGGCGTGGACGGCGGACGGCTGGTTCCGCACCGGCGACGTCGCGGTGATCGGGGCGGACGGCTTCCACCGGATCGTCGGCCGCGCCTCGGTGGACCTGATCAAGAGCGGCGGCTACCGGATCGGCGCGGGCGAGGTGGAGGCCGCGCTGCGCGACCACCCGGCGGTCGCCGACGCGGCGGTGGTCGGCGTGCCGGACGAGGACCTCGGACAGGCGATCGTCGCGTACGTCATCCCGGACGGCGCCGTGACGGGGGAGCAGCTGACGGCCTTCGTGGCGGAGCGGCTCTCGGTGCACAAGCGGCCGCGCCGGGTCGTCCTGGTGCCCGAACTGCCCAGGAACGCCCTGGGAAAGGTGCTGAAGAAGCAGCTGCTGGCGGAGGCCGGCGGCCGCTGAGGAGAGGGCGGTCGGACGCCCCCTCGGATGACGGGTGTTCACCCTGATGCGCCGTCGGTGCTCACCACCCGTGACCCTTCCATTGGCGCACTCCACTGCGCGCAGTGAGCGGACGCGTGCCTAACGTGACACGCAGGCAGGGCCGACCCCCCGGGCGGCACGCCGGCGGCTTCCGGTCGCAGGACCGGAAGCCGCGGTGTGCCGGGCGGGGGCCCTGCCGACAAGCACGGCCAGTCCTGGCCGGTCACAGCAACCCGCTGCAAATCCGCAGCGATCCGCAGCGATCCGCAGCAGTGAAGGAAGTCAGCACGATGACCACCGTCAACACCGGCGCGCCGGAGGCCGCCGGCGAACCGACCGGGCAGCAGGACGCTGCCACCGTCCGTCCCTCCCGTCCGTCCCGCAGCGCGCGGCTCCGTCGGGGGATAGGCATGGTGGCCGTGATCGCGACCAGTGCGGGCCTGATCGGCCTCGGCACCGGTGTCAGCCCCGCGGCCGCCGAGCCCGCCCCGGCGCACGCCGGCTGGGACGGCTCCCGGTACTGGTTCAAGAACAGCCAGGGGCAGTGGCGCTGGACCTCGCACTACGACGTCTACGTGCAGCGCACCGGAGGCGGCTCCTCGTCCGCCGCCAGGACCACGACCACGTCCTCCGGCGGGATCACCCAGGGCTGGGACGGCTCGCGCTACTGGTTCCGCAACAGCAGGGGCGAGTGGCGCTGGACCTCGCACTACGACATCTACCTGGAGCGCACCGGAGGCGGCTCCTCCTCGGACTCCCCGGGCTACTTCGACGACTCGGTCGCCGAGGACCGGGACGTCGAGACCGCCGTGCAGTTCGCGCTCTCCCAGCTGGGCGTGCCGTTCCGCCGGGCCGGCAACGGGCCGGACGGCTACGACTGCTCGGGCCTGGTGCAGCAGTCCTTCCGGCGCGGCGGGATCAGCCTGCCGCGGGTGGCCAACGACCAGTACGCGGCGACCACGCCGATCGGGGCCGGCCAGCTGCGCCGCGGCGACCTGCTGTTCTGGTCGCCGGACGGTTCTGCCCGGGGCATCCAGCACGTGGCCATCTACCTGGGCGACAACAGGTACGTCGAGGCCGCGCGGCCCGGGACCAACATCAGGATCTCGGGGATCAGCAGCGGCTACTACCCGTCGTACATGGGGCGCCCGTAGCGGGGCCGCCGTCCGCCCGTCGGGGGTGCCGGGTCCGCCCGGTGCCCCCGACGGGGGTGTCCTCGTCGGTCCGGGCCGAGCCCGGGGCGCGCGACGCCCGCTCGGCCCGACGCCCGGTCAGAGGTCCGTCGGGCGGGGCAGCGCGCCG
>NZ_LFVW01000498.1:0-8716 GCF_001182915.1 Kitasatospora sp. MY 5-36 | reverse complement strand
GCCGTCGCCGAGCCCGCCCGCGGCGATCAGCGGCAGCGCCGTCACCTCCCGTACGGCGGGCAGCAGTTCGAGCAGCGGCAGCTCCCCGGGCCGGTCCGTCACCCGGTGGGTGCCCCGGTGGCCGCCCGCCTCCGGGCCCTGCACGCACAGCGCGTCCATCCCGAGGGCCTGCGCCGCCCGCGCCTCCTCGGGCGTGGTGACGGTGGCGACCTGGGTCGTGCCGACCGCCCGCACCGCCGCCGCCTCCTCGGCCGTGGGCAGCCCGAAGGTGTACGAGAGCACCGGCACCGGGTCGGCGAGCAGGAGGGCGAGCTTGGCCTCCCAGTCGTCGCGGTCCGGCCCGATCTCCTCCGGCAGGGTCACGCCCCACTGCTCGGCCTCGGGGCGCAGCCGCTCCCGGTACGCCGCGACGGCCGCCGCGTCCCCGGGCGTGCCCGGCACGAAGAGGTTCACCCCGTACGGCCGGTCGGTCGACTTCCGTACCGCCGCGATCTGCTCGGCCATCGCCTGGGCGGTCTTGAGGGCGCCGGCCAGGAACCCGAGCCCGCCGGCCCGGTTCACCGCCGCCGCCAGTTCGGGCGTCGAGGGCCCGCCCGCCATCGGGGCGGCGATCACCGGTACGGCGAGCTCGTCGAGACGGACGGTCATCAGGCGCTCCTCACACTGCCACGGGCATGGAACACCCCCACCCTACGCTCAGCGGATCAGCCCCAGCCGCCGTGCCTCGCGCACCGCCGCCGTGCGCGAGTCCACGCCCAACTTGGTGTAGATGTGCACCAGATGGGACTTCACCGTGGCCTGGCTCAGGTGCAGCCGCTGGCTGACCTGCTGGTTGGTCAGCCCGTCCGCGACCAGCCCCAGCACCTCGGTCTCCCGGGCGCTGAGCGCCGCCGCGGGCGTCCGCATCCGCTCCAGCAGCCGGTCCGCCACGCTGGGCGCCAGCGCGCTGCGCCCCGCCGCGGCGGCCCGGACGGCCTGGGCCAGCTCCTCCGGCGGCGCGTCCTTCAGCAGGTAGCCGGTGGCGCCCGCCTCCAGGGCGGGCAGGGTGTCCGCGTCGGTGTCGTACGTGGTGACCACCAGGACCCGCGGCGCGCCCGCCCGGGCGGTGATCGCCGCGGTGGCCTGCGCCCCGTTCATGGCCGATCCCGGCCCGAACTGGAGGTCCATCAGCACCACGTCCACGCCCGGCTCGGCCGCCAGTTCGACGGCCCGCTCGGCGGTGGCCGCCTCCGCCACGATGGCGAAGTCCGGTTCGCACTCCAGCACGGCCCGCAGCCCGGCCCGCACCACCGGGTGGTCGTCGGCGATGAGCAGCCGGATCACTGGCCGGCCTCCGGGGTGACCGGCAGCTGCACCGCCACCGTCGTGCCCTGCCCGGGCGCCGACTCCACCGTGAAGCCGCCGCCGAGCGCCCGCGCCCTGGCCCGCATCGACGGCAGCCCGAAGCCGCCGTCCCCGCCGGTGCGGCCGGCGACCGCCGCCGGGTCGAACCCGGCCCCGTCGTCGTACACGTCCAGTGCCACCTCACCCTCCATGTAGCTGAGTGTCACCTCGGCCCGCGCGGCCCCCGCGTGCCGGACAGTGTTGCCGAGCGCCGACTGCGCGATCCGCAGCAGCGCGACCTCCTCCGCGGCCGGCAGCCGGACCGGGGCGCCGGAGACGTGCAGCTTCACCGGCAGGCCGCTCTGCGCCGTCGTCGTCGCGCACAGCCGCTCCAGCGCGACCGGCAGTGGGTCCCCGTCCAGCGCGGGCGGGGTGAGCGCCCGGACGAACCGGCGGGCCTCGTCCAGGTTGTCCTGGGCGGCCTGCCGCGCCTGCTCGACGTACCCGGCGGCGGTCTCGGTGCGCTCCGGCAGGGCCCGCTGGGCGGCCCGCAGCAGCAGCTGGATGGAGCTGAGGCCCTGTGCGAGGGTGTCGTGGATCTCCCGGGCGAGCCGCTCCCGCTCGGCCAGCACCCCGGCGGCGTGGTGGGCGGCGGCGGCGTCGGCGCGGGCGGCGGTCAGCTCGTCGATCAGCCGGCGGCGCTCCTCGCTCTCCCGGTACAGCGCCTGGTAGCCGAGCACGGTGGCGGTGGCGACGGCCGCGCCGAGCGCGGGCCCGATCGAGGCGGCGAAGCTGAAGCTGTGCTGGTGCCAGGACCACGCGGCGATCGACGCGGCGGCGGTCAGCCCGACGGCGACCAGCCCGCCGCGCCGCCCCAGCAGGTGCAGCTCCAGGAAGTACAGCGGGAAGGCCAGCCAGACGCCGTCCTGGGTGGTGATCAGCACGCCCGCCCAGGTGACGCCGAGCAGCGCCAGCCAGAGCGCGGCCGCCCGCCGGGAGCGGCGCACGGCGGCCAGCTGCGGTCCGACGGTGTAGACGGCGGCCATCGCGGTGGCCGCGGCGGCGACGGCGGCCGGATCGCCGCCCCGGTCGACGAGGACGGCCCGGGCGACGGCGAGCGCGAGCAGGCCCGCCACGAGCAGGTGCAGGCAGACCTGGAGGACGCGGGCGACGGGGGTGGTTCTGGATCGTTCGGTCGCCATCCGTCCAGCCTAAGTTCCTAGCCCGGCACCCGGCATCAATCAAAAGGTTGAACTCGGGCTCTCCCCTTTGATGCCCAGGATGCAATCCCCGGCGCGATGCCCCGGCCCCCTTCCGTCCAGGACGGTGGAAGTGTCGAAACCACCTGTCCAGAGGAAGGCCCCGTCGTGTTCGTCGCCTGGAGGGACCTGAGGTTCGCCAAGGGGCGGTTCGCCCTGATGGGAACCGTCATCGTGCTGATCACCGTGCTGGTCGGCCTGCTGTCCGGGCTGACCGCCGGGCTCGGTCGGCAGAACATCTCCGCGATCACCGGCCTGCCCGCCGACCACCTGGTCTTCGGCAAGCCGGCCGACGGGCAGAAGCTCTCCTTCACCGACTCCCAGGTCACCCCCGACCAGTGGCAGGCCTGGGCCCGCGAGCCCGGCGTCACCTCCGCCCAGCCGATCGGCATCACCACCACCAAGGCCGCCGCCGGACAGCGCACCGCCGCACTCTCCGCCTTCGGCGTCCCGGACGGCTCCGCACTCGCCCCGCAGGGCAGCCGGATCGCCCCCGGCCAGGCCGTACTGTCCAAGACCGCCGCCGAGAACCTGGGCGGCCTCGCCCCCGGCGCCGACTTCACCCTGGCCGGCCACCCGCTGCGGGTCGCCGCCGTCGAGGGCGACGCCGCGTACAGCCACACCCCGGTGATCTGGACCAGCCTCGGCGACTGGCAGCAGGCCGCCCCCGGCGGCGCCGGCCACGCCACCGTCATCGCGCTCGACACCGCCAAGGGCGCCGACCTGGCCGCCGCCGACGCCCGCCACGGCACCGAGACCCGCACCCGCGACGACGCCCTCGCCGCGATCGGCTCCTACACCTCGGAGAACGGCTCCCTCCAGCTGATGCGCGGCTTCCTGTTCGCCATCTCGGCCCTGGTGATCGGCGCGTTCTTCACCGTCTGGACGATCCAGCGCAGCGGCGACATCGCCGTCCTCAAGGCCCTCGGCGCCTCCACCCGCTACCTGCTGCGCGACGCCCTCGGCCAGGCCGTCCTCCTGCTGCTGCTCGGCACGGTCGTCGGCACCGCGATCGCGTCCGGCTTCGGCGCGCTGATCGGCTCCGCCGTCCCCTTCGTGCTGGACGCCCCGACCGTCCTGCTGCCCGCCGCCGTCATGATCGCCCTCGGCGCGATCGGCGCGGCCCTGTCCATCCGCCGGATCACCTCCGTCGACCCGCTGACCGCCCTCGGGAGCGCCCGATGAGTCTCGTCCTCGACCGCATCACCCTCACCTACCCGGACGGCGACGGCCGGCTCACGGCACTCGACGAGGTCTCGCTGACCGTCCCCAAGGGCACGCTCACCGCCGTCGTCGGCCCCTCCGGCTCCGGCAAGTCCAGCCTGCTCGCCGTCGCCGCCACCCTGATCACCCCGGACTCCGGGCAGGTCGTCGTCGACGGCACCGACACCGCGGGCCTCAGCCGGGCCGACCTCACCGCGCTGCGCCGCACCAGGATCGGCATCGTCTTCCAGCAGGCCAACCTGCTGCCCTCGCTCACCGCGGTGGAGCAGTTGCAGGTGATGGCCCACCTCGACGGCCGCCCCCCGCGCGGCGCGCTCCCCCGCGCCCTGGAACTCCTCGACGCCGTCGGCCTGCGCGACCAGGCCGCCCGCCGGCCGCACCAGCTCTCCGGCGGGCAGCGCCAGCGGGTCAACATCGCCCGCGCGCTGATGAACGACCCCACCGTCCTGCTGGTCGACGAACCCACCAGCGCCCTCGACCACGAACGCGGCGCCGCCGTCCTCGACCTGATCACCGACCTCACCCACCGCCGGGCCACCGCCACCGTCCTGGTCACCCACGACCGCACCCACCTGACGGCCGTCGACCAGATCGCCGAGGTCCACGACGGACGGCTGACCCTCCCGGCGGCGGCGCTCTGACCTACTTCTTGGCCGTCAGCACGTCGTCCACCGAGAGCGTCACCGACGCTCCGATCGACTCCGGCAGGGTGAAGGACTGCCCGGGGTGGTGGACGGCGTGCACCCGGTATTCGCCGTCCCGCGGATCGGTGAGCACCATGACTCGCTGATTCGCGCGATCCACGATCACGTAGACGGGCACGCCGGCAGACGCGTAGACGAAAGGCTTCCTCTTCAAGTCATCGCTGTGGTTGGACGAGGTGACTTCCAGAACGAGCCGGAAGACGGCCGGGTCGTAGCAGTTGTACTCGATCAGGTGATCGTCGATATCGGCGTCGACAACCACCAGATCGGGAATCGCATAGTCCGACGGCCCATCCGGCAGCCAGATCCCGACGCCCTGAAGGACTTCGGTCCCGCCTCCATCGAGGCCGGCCTGGAACAGCACGCGCATCAGGCGGCTCAGCGACTTGCTGTGCGAAGCGTTCGGCGGCGGCGTCACGGTGATCTGGCTCCCGACGATCTCGACCCGGTGCCCGGTGAACTGGTTGGAGATCAGCTCAGCGGCTTCGAGCAGCGTCGGCTGCTCCATGGGCTCTTCCACTGCTGCGGCGGACATGGATTTCCTCCTGGCTGCCGATGTCGAGAGCATCATCGTAGAACCGGCACGCCTTTCGGCGCCCGATCCTCAGTCTTCACCCGAACGAGCGGTTTAGCCCCGGCCGGACCGCAGGCGCAGGGCCGAGGGCTCCGGTTCGGCGGGCTTCTCCTCGCCGGCCCAGAGGGAGCGGACGTGGCTGAGGTGGCGGGTCATGCAGGCCTCGGCCCCGGCCGCGTCGCCGGCGAGCAGCAGGTCGAGCAGCTCCAGGTGCTCCTCCGCCGAGGAGACCAGCTCGCCGCGCTCGTCGAGCCGGTTGAGGCCGTAGAGCCGCGAGCGCTTGCGCAGGTCGCCGACGACCTCGACCAGCCGCGAGTTGCCGGCCAGGCCCAGCAGGTCGAGGTGGAACTGGCGGTCGGCCTCCAGGTAGCCGATCAGGTCGTGCTTGCGGGCCGCCGCGACGATCGCCTCGGCCTGCGGGCGCAGCCGCTCCAGCTGCTCCTTGGTGGCGGTGCGCGCCACCCGGCCGACGGTCGGGACCTCGATCAGGGCGCGGATCTCGGTGAAGTCGTCGAGGTCGCGGTCGGTCAGCTCGGTGACCCGGAAGCCCTTGTTGCGGACGGCTTCGACCAGGCCCTCGCGGGCGAGGTCGAGCATGGCCTCGCGGACGGGGGTCGCGGAGACTCCGAAGTCGGCGGCGAGCGCGGGGGCGGAGTAGACGACGCCGGGGCGCAGTTCGCCGGAGATCAGGGCTGCCCGGAGTGCGTGCGCGACCTGGTCGCGAAGCCGCTCCTGTACGGAGATCAGGGTGCGGGACTTGAGGTCGGCCATGGTGTTCCTCCGGGTGGGTGCAGAACACCAGCGTACAATGTCACGTTACGTTGCGTGCGCAACAGCCAGTGATTCGAACACCCGTCACCGACCCGCCGCACCGGCCCCTCCTCCTGCCGAACGCCATGGTGACAGCGGCCGTCGGCCGTGACAACGGCCGACGGCACACGATCTTCCGGTCCGCCCGGGAGGTCCGTACGAAGATCCCCACGGAGGTCCACCCGAAGGTCCGCCCGGAGGGCTACGCCCGGCGGAACCGCCCCACCAGGGTGCTCAGGCTGGCCGCACCGTCCCCGTCCGCCACACCCCGCCGGACCGCCTCCGCGAGGAGGGCCGGCAGGGCGCCGTCCACCCCGGAGTCCTCCGCGGTGTGCTGGACGTGCTCGATGCTCGCGAGTGCCATCGTCAGCCGGTCGACGTCCCCGCGGTGGTCCCCGGCGGTGATCCGCGGCGCGTAGAACTCGATCATCCGCGGCAGCAGCGCGGCGGTGGGCAGGGCGTACGGCAGGAACTCCTCGGCGGTGATGCCGTTGGCCTCGGCGACCGCCGTGGCGTGCAGGTAGCCGACCATCGAGGACCAGAACAGGTCCATCTGGATCTGGTAGTACAGCTGGGCCAGCCCGGGGTCGTCGCCCCGGTAGTCGGCCCCGGTGAGCACCTCCAGGGCGGCCCGGTGCCGCCGGAACAGCTCGACCGGGCCGCTGTAGAAGGTGGACGACTCGGGGCTGCCGATGCCCGAGGGCGGCACCTGCACCCCGCCGGTCAGGTGTCCGGCGCCGCGCTCGGCCAGCCAGCGGGCGGCCTCGCGGGCCCGCCCGGGGGTGTCCGAGCTGAGGTTCGCGACCACCTTCCCCTTCAGCGCCGGCTCGACCGACTCCAGGACGGTGAACACGGCGTCGTAGTCGGTGAGGCTGAGCACCACCAGTTCGTTCGCCGCCACCGCCGCCTCCGCGCTGGGCGCCGCCTGCGCGCCCCGGGCGACGAGTTCGTCGGCCCGTGCGGCCGTGCGGTTCCACACCGTGACGGCGTACCCGGCGTCCAGGAACGCCCGGGCCATGGCCTGCCCCATCGGGCCGAGCCCGATCACCGTCACGGATCGCTTCGCCTGCTGCTCCACGGACATGCGTGTTCCCCTCCACTGGACGAATGTCTAGAACGAACGCTCTATCCAGAGCGCCGGAGCCGACGCTAGCACAGCACTGGAACGAACGCTCTACTCAGAATCTCGGCTAGGATCGCGCCGTGAAGACGCCCGAGAAGACCCCCGCGCAGGCTGACCCGAAGGCCGCCGTGAGGGTCGCGGCGAAGGCCCCGGTGAAGGCCCCGGCGAAGGCCGCACCGAAGGACGGCGCGCAGGCCGAAACGAAGCCCGGCACCCGGGAGCGGATCGTCCGGGCCACCTCCCGGCTGCTGCAGCGCCAGGGGTACGAGGGCACCGGGATCAAGCAGATCTCCCGCGAGGCCGAGGCCACCCTCGGCTCCGTCTACCACTTCTTCCCGGGCGGCAAGCAGGAGTTGGCCGCCGAGGCGATCCGGCACGGGGACGAGGAGTTCGCCGTCATGCTGCACGCCGGGCTCGGCTCCTCACCGGACCTGGGCGAGGCGATGACCGCCTGCACCCGGCTGCTCGCCACCGAACTGCGCGCGTCCGACTGGCAGGACGGCTGCCCGATCACCAGCACCGCCCTGGAGACGATCGGCCGGGTGCCGGTGATCGAGGAGGCGGTGGCCGAGGCCTTCGCCCACTGGCGCGCCGTCGTGGCGGAACGGCTGCTCGCCGCCGGCATCGGCGGGCAGGACGCCCGCGAGCTGGCCGGCACCGTGATCAGCACCCTGGAGGGCGCCGAGCTCGCCGCCCAGGTCGCCCGCAGCGAGGAGCCGCTGCTGGTCACCGGCAAGCACCTGGCCCGCCTGCTCACCGCCTACGCCGACGACCGGGCCTGACGCGCGGAACCCGACCTGACGCGCGGAACCGGACCGCCCGCCCGCCCGCCCGGGAGCCCGCCGGAAAACGTCCGGAAAACGTGAGGAGCCGGTGCAGCGGGGGATCCCATCCCGCTGCACCGGCTCCGGCTCCACAACTCCCGACCACCACCAGGAGTAACGCCGTGTCGATCGACATCGCGCTGTACGACGGCCGCCCGAACGGCGGCCGCCGCACCAGCGCCAGGTTGCTGCACCTGTCGAGCCCCGGCGAGGCCCTCACCTCCGCCCTGGCCCGGCACACCGATCCGACCCGCCACCGGCTCGGCCGGATCGACCCGTACGGGGACACCCCGTTCAACGAGCAGGACGCCGGCGCCGCCTTCGAGGAGGCCACCGCCCTGCTCGCCCGCTGCACCACCGGGGAGCAGCGGGCGGCCGTCCGCGAACTGCGCAACCTGCTCGCCAACTGCGCCGCCACCCCGGGCAGTTGGCTCGTCTTCCTGGGCGACTGAACCGCTAGGAAGCGGCCCGGTACACCTCCGCCGCGACGGCCAGGTCCTGCCAGGCCATCCCGACGCTCTTGAAGAACCGCGGCCGCCCGTCGGGCACCAGCGCGTCGCCGCGCACCAGTTCGGCGAGGTTCCACAGCTGCCGCCCGGCCACGCCCGCCATCAGCAGGTCCCCGGCCTCGCGCTCCGCGACGGTACGCGCCTCGACGTACAACTCGGCGCGCTGGACGAGCAGTTCGTCCACCTCCCGGGCGTCCGGCTCGTGCGAGCCGACCGCCGCCACCGCCGCGTGGGCGGGCACCAGGGCGCCGTCGAACAGCGGGGTGCGCGCGGTGGTGCAGCAGACCACCAGGTCCGCCTCGCGGACCGCGCGCGGGTCGCCGACCTCGGCCGCCAGCCCGAGCTCCCGCCCGTACGCGGCCAGCG
>NZ_LFVW01000497.1:0-8716 GCF_001182915.1 Kitasatospora sp. MY 5-36 | reverse complement strand
ACGGGGGCGAGCGCCGGGCGGGCGGGGCCGTGCAGCAGCCGCTCCCGTTCGCCGGGCGGCAGCAGGTCGAGCCCGTCCAGCGGGGTGGCGCCGTCCGAGGCGGCCAGCGCGTTCAGGGTGTGCAGCAGCTGGTCGGCGAGCCGCCCGGCGGTCCGCCGGTCGAGGAAGCGCGGGTCGTGGCCGAGTTCCACGGCGAGCCGCTCGCCGGGCGAGACGACCACGGTGAGCGGGTAGTTGGTGGCCTCCCGGGCGTCCAGGTCGCGTACCAGCAGGCCGTACGCGCCGGCCGTGGCGTCGCCGACCGGGTAGTTCTCGAAGACCACCAGGCTGTCGAACAGCTCGGTGCCCGGCGGGACCTGACTCAGCCCGTGCATCCGGGCCAGCGGCAGGTGGTCGAAGCGGCGGTCCTCGGCCTGCTCCTCCTGGAGGGTGCGCAGCCAGTCGGCGCAGGGCTGCCGGCCGTCGACGGCGACCCGGGCGGGCAGGGTGGTGATGAACAGGCCGACGATGCCGTCGGAGCCGGCCAGGTCGGCGGGCCGGCCGGAGACGGTGGTGCCGAAGCAGACCCGCTGCTCCCCGCTCCAGCGCGACAGCAGCAGCGCCCAGGCTCCCTGCACCACGGTGTTGAGGGTGAGGCGGTGGCGGCGGGCGAACTCCTGGAGCCGCGCGGTCGCGGCCTCGTCCAGCCGGTGCGAGAGCCAGTCGCCGGAGCGGGCGGTGTCGCCCTGGGCGGGGCGGCGGTCGTAGGGCAGCGGGGTGGGGGCGGCGAGGTCGCCCAGCACGCCGCGCCAGTGCTCGACGGCGGCACCGGTGTCGCGGGCGGCGAGCCAGCGGACGTACTCCGCGAAGGGGCGGCGCTCGGCCAGCTCGGGGCGCTCGCCCCGGGCGAGGGCGGCGTGCGCGGCCAGCACGTCGGCGAGGACGTGGAAGACGCTCCAGCCGTCCAGCAGCACGTGGTGGAAGGCCCAGACCACCCGGACCTGGTCCGGGCCGAGCCGGACCAGGTCGAGCCGCAGCAGCGGGGGCCGGTCCAGCACCAGCGGGCGGGCCCGCTGCTCGGCGAGCAGTTCCTCCAGCCGGGCCGCGCGCTCGGCCTCGCCCAGCTCGCTCCAGTCGTGCTCGGTGACCGGCAGTTGCGCCTGGCGGTGGACCACCTGGAGCGGCACCGGCACGTCGCGCAGCGCCACCGAGGTGCGCAGCACCGGGGTGCGGTCGACGACGTGCTGCCAGGCGGCGGCCAGCAGGCCCGGGTCGCGGGCGCCGTCCAGGACGAAGGTGATCTGCTCGACGTAGAGGCCGTGTTCGGCCTCGTCCAGGCCGTGCACCACCATGCCGGTCTGGGTGGGGGTGAGCGGCTGGATCTCCGTCACCTCCCGTCCGGTGCCGGCCAGCCGGTCGACGCCGGCCTGGTCGAGGCCGGCCAGCGGGAAGTCGGAGGGGGTGCGGCCGCCGGCGCCGGGCTCGGCGCAGTGGCGGACGATCTCCCGCAGCTCGTCCAGCAGTTCGGCGGCCAGCCGGGCGACCGTCCCGCTGTGGTGCACCGCGCGGGAGTAGGACCAGGTGAAGGAGAGCCGGCCCTCGGCGACCAGGCCGAGCACGTCCAGCAGGTGGGGGCGGCGGGCGGTGCGGTCCATGCCGCCGGTGAGCGGGCCGGCCGGGGCGTGCAGCAGGCCGCCGGGGGTGGCGGTCCAGTCCTGCCGGCCCAGGTAGTTGAAGCCGATCCGCGGCAGCGCCAGGCCCGGCACCGGCTTGAGGTGGCGCAGGGCGCCGTGGCCGAGGCCGCCGCCGGGGACGGCGCGCAGGCTCTCCTTGACGGCCTTCAGGGCGGTGCCGGGGTCGGCGTCCGGGGGCACGTCCAGGGCGACGGGGTACATCGTGGTGAACCAGCCGACGGTGCGGGAGAGGTCGACGCCGTCGAAGGGCTCCTCGCGGCCGTGGCCCTCCAGGGCGACCAGCACCCGGCCGCGTCCGGTCCAGCGGGCCAGCACCCGGCCGAGGGCGCAGAGCAGGACGTCGTTGACCCGGGTGCGGTAGGCCTCCGGGACGTCCTGGAGCAGCCGGCGGGTGGACTCGGCGTCCAGGGCGAAGGTCAGCGACTCCTCGCTCTCCGCCGTATTGGCGCCGTCCAGGTCAACCGGCAGGTCGTCGTCCACCAGGCCCTGCCAGTACGGGAGTTCCGCGTCGAAGCCGCCGGCCGCGGTGTGCGCGGCGAGCCGTTCGGCCCAGGCCCGGAAGGAGGTGCTCTTGGCGCCGAGGTCGGGCCGCTCGCCCGCGCCCAGCGCGCGGTGGGCGCGCTCCAGGTCCTCCAGCAGGATCCGCCAGGACACCGCGTCCACCACCAGGTGGTGCGCGGCCAGCAGCAGCACCGGGCGGGGGTCGTCGGCGAAGCGGCAGAGCGCGGCCCGCAGCAGCGGTCCGGCGGCCAGGTCGAAGCCCTCGGCCAGTCGCTCGCCGAGGTCCCGCAGGACGGTCGCGCGCTGCTCCCCCTCGGCGGCGGGCAGCTCGTGCGGGCGCAGTTCGGGGGCCTGGCCGGGGGCGGTGCCGTGCTGGCGCCACCGGCCGTCGGCGAGCGGCTCGTAGCGCAGCCGCAGCGCGTCGTGGTGGTCCAGGACGGCGGCCAGCGCGGCCCGCAGGGTTTCCTCGTCGGTGTCCGGGGCGAGGGTGAAGGAGACGGACTGGGTGAGCCGGGCCGGGTCGCCGTCCAGGGTGTCCAGCAGCCAGTGCTGGACGGGGGTGAGCGGGGCCTCGCCGACCACCGCGCCCTGGTCGGCGGCGGGCTCGGGCCGCGGTGAGCGTTCGGCGGCGCGGGCGAGCTCGGCCAGGGTCTGGTGGGCGAACAGGTGCCGGGGGGTCAGCGCCAGGCCGTCCCGGCGGGCCGCCGAGACGATCTGGATGCCGAGGATGGAGTCCCCGCCGAGGGCGAAGTAGTTGTCGTCCGCGCTCACTTCGGGCACCCCGAGCACCTCGCGCCAGATGGCGGCGAGGGCGCGCTCGGTGTCGGTGCGCGGGGGCCGGCCGGCCTCCGTCGCGGGCGCGGCCCACACCGGCTCGGGCAGGGCGCGCCGGTCCAGCTTGCCGGTGGCGCCGAGCGGCAGCCGCTCCAGCGGCACCACCAGGGCGGGCACCAGGTGGCCGGGGAGGGTGTCGCCGAGGAAGGCCCGCCACTCGGCCTGGTCGGGCAGGGCGCCGTCGCGCGGCACCGCGTAGCCCACCAGCCGCTTGTGGCCGTCCTGGTCGACCACCCGGGCGGCGGCCGCCGTCACCCGGGGGTGGCGGGCCAGGGCGGCCTCGACCTCGCCGAGTTCGATCCGGAAGCCGCGCACCTTGACCTGGTCGTCGGCGCGGCCGAGGTAGTCGAGGCCGCCGTCGGCGCTCCAGCGCACCCGGTCGCCGGTGCGGTACATCCGGGCGCCGGGCGGGCCGTACGGGTCGGGCAGGAAGCGGGTGGCGGTCAGGCCGGGGCGGCGCAGGTAGCCGCGGGCCACGCCGGTGCCGGCCAGGTACAGCTCCCCGGGAGCGCCGACGGGCACCGGGCGCAGCCGCTCGTCCAGGACGTAGGCCCGGGCGCCGCCGACCGGGCGGCCGATCGGCGGGTCGCGGTCCGGGTCGGCGGGGTCGCAGGTGTGGGCGGTGGCGTAGACGGTGGCCTCGGTGGGGCCGTAGACGTTCAGCACCCGGCAGCCGGGGACGGCCTCGCGGACCTGGCGCACGGTGCGGGCGGGCAGTGCCTCGCCGGCCAGCACCACGGTGTCCGCCGCGAGGTGCAGGGCGCCGTCGGCGAGCAGTCCGCCGAGGGCCGAGGGCACCGCGCTGAGCAGGCCCGCCCGCCAGGGGCCGGGGCGCTCGGCCAGGGCCAGCAGGTCGCGCAGGAGTTCCACGCGGCCGCCGGAGAGCAGCGGCGCGAAGATCTCGAACACCGACACGTCGAAGTTGAGCGAGGTGGCGGCGAGCACGTGGGCCAGGCCGCCGTCGGCGAACTCGGCGGCGGCCCAGTCGGTCAGGGCGAGCACCGAGCTGTGGGCGACCACCACGCCCTTGGGGCGGCCGGTCGAGCCGGAGGTGTGGATGACGTACGCGGGGTGCTCCGGGCGCAGGGCGCCGTGCCGCTCCTCGTCGCGGACGGCGTCGGCACTGGCGGCGGCCAGGCGCTCGCGGCAGGCCGGGTCGTCCAGCACGATCCGGGTGGACGGGCCGTCGGGCAGCCGGCCGGCGGTCGCCGTGCCGGTGACGACGGCGTCGGGCCGGACGTCCTCGAAGAGGTAGGCGATCCGCTCGGCCGGGTAGCCGGGGTCGACGGGCAGGTAGGCTGCGCCGCTCTTGAGCACCGCGAGCAGTGCCACGGCGAGTTCGACGGTGCGGGGCAGCGCGAGCGCGACGAAGCGCTCGGGGCCGGCCCCGGCCGCGATCAGCAGCCGGGCCAGCCGGTTGGAGCGCTCGTCGAGCTCCCGGTAGGTCAGCTGCTCGTCGCCGGAGCGGACCGCCGGGGCGTCGGGGGTGCGGGCGGCCTGCCGGGCGAAGGCCTCGGGCAGGGTGCCGTCCGGTGCCTCGGCGACCGCCCCGCCGAGGCGGGCCACCAGTGCGCGCCCCTCGGCCGGGTCCAGCAGCGGCAGTTCGCCCACCGGCCGGTCGAGGCCGGCCGCCATTCCGGCGAGCAGGGTGCGCAGGCCCGCGCCGAGCCCCTCGACGGTGGCGGTGTCGAAGAGGGCCGGGTCGTGGTCCAGGCCGACCTCGATGGACTCGCCGGGCGCGACCACCACGCTGAGCGGGTAGCTGGTCGGCTCCAGCACCTGCTCGGTCTCCACGCCGAGGCCGTGCCGGGTCAGCGACTGGGCGTCGAAGGGGTAGTTCTCGAAGACCACCAGGCTGTCGAACAGGGCGGTGCCACCCGGCAGTTCGCTCCAGCCCTGGAGCTGGGCCAGCGAGACGGCGTCGTGCCGGCGGGCCTCGGACTGGTGGTCCTGGACCTCCCGCAGCAGCTCCCGCAGCGGGCGCCGGGGGTCGATCCGCACCCGGGTGGGCAGGGCGTTGATGAACAGCCCCACCATCGAGGTGACGCCGGGGAGTTCGGCGGGCCGGCCGGAGACGATGGTGCCGAACACCACGTCGTCCCCGCCGCCGTAGCGGGAGAGCAGCAGCGCCCAGGCGCCCTGGAGCACGGTGTTGACGGTCAGCCCGGCCTGCCGGGCGGTGTCGCGCAGCCGCTCGGACAGCTCGGGGCCGAGGGCGACCCGCACCGAGGCCGAGGAGGAGGCGCGGTGGGCGCCGGCCGGGCGGCGGTCCCGGGGCAGTTCGGTGGGGGCGGGGAAGCCGGCCAGGGTGTCGCGCCAGTACCGCTCGGCCTCCGCCCCGTCCTGGCCGGCCAGCCAGCGCAGGTAGTCGGCGTAGGGCGCCCGTTCGGCCGGAGCGGGGGCGCGTCCGGCGGTCAGGGCGGCGTAGCGCTCGCACACCTCGTCGAAGACCTGGGCGGCGCTCCAGCCGTCGAGCAGCACGTGGTGGAAGGTCCACACCACCCGGACCCGGGTCGGCGTCAGCCGGATCAGGGCGAGGCGCAGCAGCGGCGCGCCGCCGAGGTCGATGCCGGCCGCCCGGTCCTCGGCGAGCAGCCGGGCGGTGTCCCGCTCGACCTGTTCGGCGGGGCGGCCGGTCCAGTCGTGGTGGGCGACCGGGACGGCGGCCCGGTGCTGGACGACCTGGAGCGGTTCGGCGCCGTCCTGCCAGCTGAGCCGGGTGCGCAGGATCGCGTTGGCGTCGGCGGTCCGCTGCCAGGCCTCGGCCAGCGCGTGCGGGTCGGTGACCCCGTCCAGCACCAGCTGGACCTGGTTGACGTAGGTGTCGCCGTCCGGGTCGAGCAGGCTGTGGAAGAGCATCCCAGCCTGCATCGGGGTCAGCGGGTAGACGTCGGCGACCGCTCGGCCGTCCCCGGCGATCCGGTCCACCGCCGCCTGGTCGAGCCGGGCGAGCGGGAAGTCGGCGGGGGTGCGGCCGCCCGAGCCGGGCTCGGCGCAGTGGGCGACGATCTCCTCCAGGGCGCCCCGCATGGCGTGGGCGAGCCCGGTGACGGTGTCGGCGCGGTGCCGGCCGGCGCTGTAGTACCAGCCGATCTCCAGCTCGCCGTCCTCGACCCGGGCGACCACGTCCAGCAGGTGGGGGCGCTCGGTGCCGGGCGCCTCCGCGCCGCCGAGGCCGCCGGGGACGGCGCGGACCAGGGCGGCGCCGTCGGCGGACCAGTCGAAGCGGCCCAGGTAGTTGAAGGCGATGCCGGGGGCGGGCGCGTCGGCGAGCGCCGCGTCCCGGGCGAGGTGGCGCAGCGCACCGTACCCGAGGCCGCGGTCGGGCACCGCCCGCAGCTGCTCCTTGACGGCCTTCAGGGCGGTGCCCCAGTCCCCCGCCGGGACGTCGAGGGCGACGGGGAAGAGCGAGGTGAACCAGCCGACCGTGCGGGACAGGTCGAGGCCGTCGAACAGCCGGTCCTCGCGGCCGTGGCCCTCCAGGCCGACGGCGACGGTGCCGCGCCCGGTCCAGTCGGCGAGCACCCGGCCGAGCGCGGTGAGCAGCACGTCGTCGATCCGGGTGCGGTAGACCGCGGGGACCTGGCGCAGCAGGGCGTCGGTGCGGTCGCGGTCCAGCCGGACGGTCACCTCGCGCAGGTCGGCGGCGGTGTTGGTACCGTCGCCGTCCACCGGCAGCGGGGTGGCGCAGGCCCGGGCGGCGGCCGCCCAGTGGTCGCGCTGCCCGTCGAAGCCGCCGGCTTCGGTGTGCGCGGCCAGGCGGCGGGCCCACTCCCGGACGGAGCTGGTGCGGGCGGGCAGCCGCAGCGGGCGGCCCTCGACGGCCTGCCGGTAGGCGGTCTCCAGGTCCTCCAGCAGCACCCGCCAGGAGACGCCGTCGACCACCAGGTGGTGGACGGCCAGCAGCAGCCGGTCGGGCCGGGCGCCGTCGCCCTGGAACAGCCGGGCGGTGAGCAGCGGGCCGTCGGCCGGCCGGAAGGAGGCGTGGGCGGCCGCGGTCACCGCCTCCTCGGTGCCGTGGCCATGGACCTCCAGCAGCTCGGGCGCGGCCTCCTCGGCGGGGGCGCAGTGCTGCCGCCAGGTGCCGTCCTCGGCGCGGGTGAAGCGGGAGCGCAGCGCGTCGTGGTGGGCCCACAGGGCGGCCAGGGCGCGGCGCAGGGCCCGGGGGTCGACGGCGCCGGGGGCCTCCACCACCAGGGACTGGTCGAAGTGGTGGGCGTACTGCGGGTTCGGGTCGAGGAACCAGTGCTGGATCGGTGTCAGGCCGACCTCGCCGCCGACCGGTTCGGTGCCCGCGACGGTGACGGCGCTGCCGGCGGCCGCGGCCAGGGCGGCGACGGTGGGGTGCCGGAACAGGTCGCGCGGGGAGAGCGCGAGACCGGCGGCGCGGGCCCGGGAGACGACCTGGATGCTCAGGATGGAGTCGCCGCCGAGCAGGAAGAAGTCGTCGTCCAGCCCGACCCGTTCGACCCCGAGCAGCTCGGCCCAGATCGCGGCGAGCAGGCGTTCGCGGTCGGTGCCGGGGGCGCGGTGGGGGCGGTCGCCGCCCGCCGCCGACCAGTCGGGGGCGGGCAGCCGGCGGCGGTCCACCTTGCCGTTGGCGGTGAGCGGGAGTTCGGGCAGGGTGACGAAGGCCGCGGGCAGCATGTAGTCGGGCAGGTCGGCGGCCAGGTGGGCACGCAGCTCGGCGGCGGCGGGCGGCTCGGCGCCCTCGGCCGGCACCAGGTGGGCGGCGAGGCGCTTGCGTCCGGCGTCCTGGTGGAGCGAGACCACGGCCTCGGCGACGGCCGGGTGGGCGGTGAGCCGGGCCTCGATCTCGGCGGGTTCGATCCGGAAGCCGCGGATCTTGATCTGGTCGTCGGCGCGGCCGACGAAGTGCAGTTCGCCGTCCGCGCTCCACCGGACGGTGTCGCCGGTGCGGTACATCCGGGCGCCGGGCGGGCCGAAGGGGTCGGCGAGGTAGCGGGCGGCGGTCTCGCCGGGGCGGCCCGCGTAGCCGCGCGCGAGCCCGGCCCCGGCGATGTACAGCTCACCGGTGATGCCCGGCGGTTGGGGCTGGAGCGCAGCGTCCAGGACGTACGCCCGGGTGTTGTCCAGCGGGCGGCCGATCGGCAGCGTGGCGGGCAGCTCGTCGCCCTCGCGGAAGGCCCGGCGGGTGGCGAAGGTGGTGGTCTCGGTCGGCCCGTAGCCGTCGACCACGGTGAGGCCGGGGCAGGCCGCCAGGACCTTGCGGACGGCGGCGCCGGGCACCGCCTCGCCGCCGGTCCACACCTCGCGGGCGCCCCGCAGGCAGCCCGGGTCCTCCTGGGCGAGCAGCCGGAACAGCCCGGCCGTCAGCCACAGGCAGGTCACCCCCTGCTCGGTGACGGCGTGCCGGACGGCGGCGGCGTCCAGGTCCTCCGGTGCGGCGAGGACGGCGGTGCCGCCGCGCAGCAGCGGCACCCAGAGCTCGTAGGTGGCGGCGTCGAAGGCGTGCGGGGAGTGCACCAGCACCCGGTCGTGGCCGGTGAAGGCGCGGTCCAGGGCGAGCGCGGCGACGTCCCGGCGGCGCACCGCGACGCCCTTGGGGGTGCCGGTGGAGCCCGAGGTGAACATCAGGTACTGGACGTTGTCGGGGTGGACGGCCGCCGGGGGCGCGGCCGGCGCCCCGGTGCGGTCCGGCCGGTCGACGCGCAGCACCCGCTCGGCGGGGCGCAGCTCGGCGGCGG
>NZ_LFVW01000496.1:0-6110 GCF_001182915.1 Kitasatospora sp. MY 5-36 | reverse complement strand
CCAGCCGGCGCGGCGCGCCCGAGAGCACCGCCCGCGCGGCCCGGACCGGCTCCCCCGGCACGCCGAGCGCGCGGGCCGCGGCCAGCTCCTCCGAGCGGCCGACCGGAACCATCCCCACCGGTTCGTCGCCCAGCTCACGCTGGCGGTGCAGGGCCTGGAGCACCCGCTGCAGAGCGAGGTCGGAACCGATCACCACCGGTCGCCTCCGACCCCGGTGCGAAAGCACCCGGTCGAGCTCGGAAGGGCTCTCCGGAAAGACCACCTTGACGTCCGCTCCCCCGCAGAGCACGTCCTTCGCGATCCGCACCGACTCGCCGTCGGTCTGCCGGGCCACCGGGTCGAGGAGCAGCAGGAGCGGCTCCGGGCCGCCGGTAGCAGGCGTGGACAGGGACGACACGACCGGTCCTTCCTCAGGTAATCTCTCGGTGCAAGAGCCCCTTGCGCCATTGCGCCAGGGGCTTCGTCTATCTCGGGGCAGACTGCGGCCTACGCAGGATGCCCCAACCGGAAGGGGTGTACGCCTGTGCCGGCACTCGTGCTCGTTGGCGCTCAGTGGGGAGACGAGGGCAAGGGGAAGGCCACCGACCTCCTCGGTGGCTCCGTGGACTACGTGGTCCGCTACCAGGGCGGCAACAACGCCGGTCACACGGTGGTCATCGGTGACCAGAAGTACGCCCTGCACCTGCTCCCTTCCGGCATCCTCAGCCCGAACGTGACGCCGGTGATCGGCAACGGCGTCGTGATCGACCCGGCCGTGCTGCTCTCCGAGCTGGCCGGCCTGAACGACCGCGGCATCGACACCTCCAAGCTGCTGATCTCGGGCAACGCCCACCTGATCACGCCGTACCACCGCACCCTGGACAAGGTCACCGAGCGCTTCCTCGGCAAGCGCCGGATCGGCACCACCGGCCGCGGCATCGGCCCGACCTACGCGGACAAGATCAACCGCGTCGGCATCCGGGTCCAGGACCTGTTCGACGAGTCGATCCTGCGCCAGAAGATCGAGGCGGCGCTGCACGACAAGAACCAGATCCTGGTCAAGCTGTACAACCGCCGCACCATCCCGGCCGACCTGGTGGTCGAGGAGTACCTGGGCTACGCGGAGAAGATCAAGCCCTTCCTCGCCGACACCACCCTCGTCCTGGACGAGGCACTGAAGGCCGACAAGGTCGTCCTGCTGGAGGGCGGCCAGGGCACCCTGCTCGACGTCGACCACGGCACGTACCCCTTCGTGACCTCGTCGAACCCGACCGCGGGCGGCGCCTGCACCGGCGCCGGCATCGGCCCGACCAAGATCGACCGGGTCATCGGCATCCTCAAGGCCTACACCACCCGCGTCGGCTCCGGCCCGTTCCCGACCGAGCTGCTCGACGAGGACGGCGAGGCGCTGCGCCGGATCGGTGGCGAGCGCGGTGTCACCACCGGCCGCGACCGCCGCTGCGGCTGGTTCGACGCCGTCATCGCGCGCTACGCGACCCGGGTCAACGGCCTCACCGACTTCTTCCTCACCAAGCTGGACGTGCTGACCGGCTGGGAGCAGATCCCGGTCTGCGTCGCGTACGAGATCGACGGCAAGCGCGTCGAGGAGCTCCCCTACAACCAGTCGGACTTCCACCACGCCAAGCCGATCTACGAGACTCTGCCGGGCTGGACCGAGGACATCAGCAAGGCGAAGACCTTCGCCGAGCTGCCGAAGAACGCCCAGGCGTACGTGAAGGCGCTGGAGGAGATGTCGGGCGCGCCGATCTCGGCCATCGGCGTCGGCCCGGGCCGCGACGAGACGATCCAGATCAACTCGTTCATCTGAGCCTGATCCTCGGCTGACACTTCGAGGGCCCCGCGGGATCCGTCCCGCGGGGCCCTCGTTTGCCTCACGCGGGAGATTTGCACTAGCGCAAACATCTCTTGCTTCTAGTGCAGAGCGGCGCTACGTTCGGATCATGACCGCGAAGCTGCCCTCACCCGTCGTCCTCACCGGCCGCCACATCCGCCTGGAGCCGCTGGAGCGCCGCCACCTCGCCGACCTCTGGACGGCCGTCGGCTCCGACCCCGAGGTCTGGCGCTGGACCATGCACCTGCCGCCCGTCTCGGAGCAGGAGTTCGGCGCGGTCCTCGACATCCGCGTCGCCGAGGCGGCGGCCGGCGAGTCGGTGAACTTCGCCGCCGTCGACCTCGCGAGCGGCCGGGCCGTCGGCGTCACCGGCTACCACGACCTCAGCGCGCAGGACGAGTCCGTCGAGATCGGCGGCACCTGGTACGCCCGCTCGGTCTGGCGCACGGCGGTCAACACCGAGGCCAAACTGCTGCTCCTCTCCCACGCGTTCGAGGACCTCGGCATGGGCCGCGTCTTCTGGAAGACCGATGCCCGCAACGAGCGCTCCCGCACCGCGATCCAGCGCCTCGGCGCCCAGTACGAGGGCACCCTCCGCCGCCACCGCCGGCGCCCCGACGGCACCTGGCGGGACAGCGCCTACTTCTCGATGCTCGCCGAGGAGTGGCCGGCGGCCAAGTCCCGTCTGACCGAGCGGCTTTCACGGGGCTGAGCCGCCGGACCGGCGGAGTGCGGCGAAGGGGGCGCGGAGGCTATTTCCGCTCGCCTCGGGCGGAATGGCCGGCCGCGAACTCGCGCTTGGCCGCGCGGGGTTCACAGGCCTGGATGTTCACCAGCCAGACCAGCCAGCCGACGAACAGGACGGCGAGCAGGAGCGCCGACAATCCGGCGACGAGAAGCGCATTCACCGGGATGCGGAAATGCGCCGGGGTGGATGGGGCCGGTGGGGAGGGCCGAGGGGCGTGGGGAGTGGCATGGCTGTCTCCGGTCGGTGATTTCGGGCGCCGCGACCATGCATCTGATGTGTCATTACGGCCGAATGTCGGCTGTTAGACGACTGTTTGACGACTGTTTAGGCGGCAACAAGTCAGTGAGTGACACGGATGACCATAGGGTCAAGGTGCCAGAGTTGCTACCGAGCGGGAAGACGTTCACTCCATCGTGGGGTATCCCCCATTTTGGTAGCTAGGGCCCGGTACGCGCGGCACACTTCACCGGAAGCATCGACGCGAGCCGCGACCCGGAGAAGAGAGTCATGCCACCCCGCTTGTCGCCGACCGTGCGCCAGCAGCGCCTCGGGATCGAGTTGCGCAGGATGCGCGAGCTCGTGGGCGTCACGCCCAAGAGCCTGGCCGCCACCATCGGCACCGACCTGCCCAAGATCTCCCAGATGGAGAACGGGAAGTCGGGCATCAGCGCCGAGCGGCTCCGGATCTGGGCGCACACCTGCGGCTGCGAGGACGGCCCTTATCTGGACGCCCTGTTGGCGATGACGCAGGACCGGCGCAAGTACTGGTGGGACGGCTACCGCGGCCGGCTGCCGAACGCGATCATCGACATCGCGGAGATGGAGCACCACGCCTCCTCCCTGTCCATCCTGAACAGCACCTTCATCCCCGGCCTGCTGCAGACCCCGGACTACGCCGCCGCGGTGTTCGAGCGGCTTCCCCCCCAGTACCGGCAGGAGGCGGACATCCGGAAGGCGTTCCGGATCCGGCGCCAGCAGATCTTCGTCGACCACCCGAAGCCGTACAGCGCGTTCCTCCACGAATCCGCGCTGCGCATGCAGTTCGGCGGCCCGGACGTGCTGCGCGACCAGCTGCGGGGCCTGCTGGAGAACTCCGAACGGCCCGGGGTGGAGATCCGGGTGATCCCGTTCAGCGTGCCCACCTACACCGGCTCCGGGGAGAGCCTGTACCTCGCCCGCGGGCCCGTCCCGGAGCTCGACA
Source organism: Kitasatospora sp. MY 5-36 (assembly GCF_001182915.1). Classification (NCBI taxonomy): domain Bacteria; kingdom Bacillati; phylum Actinomycetota; class Actinomycetes; order Kitasatosporales; family Streptomycetaceae; genus Kitasatospora; species Kitasatospora sp. MY 5-36. The sequence goes on along the minus strand of NZ_LFVW01000496.1, from coordinate 2,330 downwards.
CCGTCCAGATCGATCTCTCCCACGGGCCGACATTCGTGCACACCCAGGTCGAACTGGCCTCCTACCGCCGGATCAAGGAGGAGACCGCGGCGATCGCGCTCGGACCGGACGAGTCCCGGGAGTTCATCCGGTGCTTGCTGAAAGACTTCGCATGAGTACCTGGCGCAAGGCCTCGGCCAGCGGTGAGAGCACCGACTGCGTCGAGGTCAGAGCCGCGGGCGAACTGGTGGAGATCCGCGAGTCGGACCGGCCCGAGGTCGTCGTGCGGACCACCCCGCGCAAGTGGGCCGCCTTCGTCCGCGGGGTGAAGTCCGGGGAGTTCGACCGGTACGGGGACTTCACCCGACCCTGATGCCCGACCCTGAAGTCCGACCCTGACGCCCGGCCGTGATCCCGGCCGTGATTCCCGCCCCCGCCCGGCGCGTGCGGCGGCGCCGCCGACCGGCCCCGCTCCTTGCGCCCCGGCCCCCGCTCCTTGCCCTAGGCTGGCAGCCCACAGTGGACCCTGCGCCCGACACGGCACTCCGGGTGGGGTGCGCGTGCGGGAGAAATCGGAGCATCCGAGGATGGCTCGGCACCTGATCACCAGCGCCCTTCCGTACATCAACGGGATCAAGCACCTGGGAAACATGGTCGGGTCCATGCTCCCGGCGGACGTCTACGCCCGCTACCTGCGCCGACGCGGGCACGAGGTGCTGTTCATCTGCGCCACCGACGAGCACGGCACACCCGCCGAACTCGCCGCCCAGGAAGCCGGGTTGCTGGTCGCGGAGTTCTGCGCCCGGGCGCACGACGCGCAGCGGGCGGTGTACGACGGCTTCGGGCTCTCCTTCGACCACTTCGGCCGCAGCTCCTCGCCGCAGAACCGGGAGATCACCCAGGAGATCGCCCGCGAGCTCCAGCGCAACGGCTTCATCGAGGAGCGCGCGATCCGCCAGGTGTACTCCAACGCCGACGGCCGCTTCCTGCCGGACCGCTACATCGTCGGCACCTGCCCGCACTGCGGCTACGACAAGGCCCGCGGCGACCAGTGCGAGAACTGCACCCGGGTGCTGGACCCGACCGACCTGCTGGAGCCGCGCTCGGCGATCAGCGGCAGCGCCGACCTGGAGGTCCGGGAGACCCGCCACCTGTTCCTGCTCCAGTCCAAGCTCACCGAGGAGGTCGAGGACTGGATCGACGCCCACGCCGACGACTGGCCGGTGCTGGCCTCCTCGATCGCCCGCAAGTGGCTGACCGAGGGCCTCCAGGACCGCTCGATCACCCGCGACCTGGAGTGGGGCGTCCCGGTGCCGGCCGACGTGTGGCCCGAACTGGCCGCCGAGGGCAAGGTGTTCTACGTCTGGTTCGACGCCCCGATCGAGTACATCGGCGCCACCAAGGAGTGGGCGGACGCGGCCCCGGCCGGGCACCTGCGGGACTGGAAGTCCTGGTGGTACGAGGCCGACGAGAGCGTCCGGTACACCGAGTTCATGGGCAAGGACAACGTCCCGTTCCACACCGTGATGTTCCCGGCCACGCTGCTCGGCTCGCGCCGCCCGTGGAAGAAGGTCGACTACGTCAAGGCCTTCAACTGGCTGACGTACTACGGCGGGAAGTTCTCCACCAGCCAGCGGCGCGGCGTCTTCGGCAACGACGCGCTGGACCTGCTGCCCGCCGACTACTGGCGCTACTTCATGATGGCGCACGCGCCCGAGTCGGACGACTCCAGCTTCACCTGGGACCTGTTCGCCTCGGTCGTCAACAAGGACCTCGCCGACACCCTCGGCAACTTCGTCAACCGGGTGCTCACCTTCAGCCGCAAGCGCTTCGGCGACGACGTCCCGGGCGGCCACGCCCCGGGCGAGGCCGAGCAGCGCCTCGGCGAGCAGGTCGCCGGGCTCCTCGCCGAGTACGAGGCCCAGCTGGACGCGCTCAACTTCCGCAAGGCGGCGCAGGCCCTGCGCGCGCTGTGGAGCGCGGGCAACGCGTACCTGGACGAGAAGGCGCCCTGGCTCCAGGTGAAGACCGACCCGGAGGCGGCGGCGCTGACCCTGCGCACCGCGATGAACCTGATCCACCTGTACGCGGTGGTCTCCGAGCCGTTCATCCCGACCACGGCGGCAGCCATGCGCGGCGCCTTCGCGCTGCCCGCGGACTCGCCGGCCGCCACCCGCGACTGGATCGGCCCGGAGGAGGCGCGGGCGCTGGACCTGGTGCCGGCCGGGACGGCGTTCACGGTGCCGCCGGTGCTGTTCGCCAAGATCACGGACGAGGACCTGGCGGCCTGGACGGAGCGCTTCGGCGGCTCGGCGGGCTGAGCGGCGGGACGGCTGGACGGCTGCGTGACG
>NZ_LFVW01000495.1:0-2598 GCF_001182915.1 Kitasatospora sp. MY 5-36 | reverse complement strand
ACGGCGGCGGGGCCCGGGGTGATTCCCGGGCCCCGCCGCCGTTCTCGTACCGCCGTACCGTCCTGCCGACGCGCCGCCCTCAGCCGAGCAGGTCCAGCGCGCCCGTCCCGGTGAGGTCGTACGCCCCCGCGAGGAGCAGGAAGAGCAGCACCGCCAGCGTCAGCCCCGTGTAGTGCAGCCGCCCGAACAGGTTCCACCAGCGCCCGCGCCAGGCCAGCACCGTGCAGAGCGCCATCACCGGGGAGAGCGCCAGGGCCGTCACGACCAGGGCCGGGACCACCGTCAGCAGCGGCGAATCGCCCAGGAACAGCGTCTGGTTGAGCGCGTTGGCGTCCGCCGTCAGCAGGGCGAAGCAGCCGGTGGCGGCGAGCAGCAGCGCCCCGGTGGTCCAGCCGAGCAGCCGTACGGCCGGCCGGTCGGCCCGGCCCCGGCGGCGGGCCAGGCGGACCGCCGCCGCCACCGGCCAGCCGAGCAGGGTGAGGGCGAGGACGGCGAGGCTGCCGACGGCGACCGCCTGGTGCGGGCCGGGTGCCTGGTACCAGGCGAGCCGCTGGTAGGCGATGGTCGGGTCGGCGTCGGTGAGCAGCGTGAGGGTGCCGTCGGCGGTCCGCTGGAAGGCGATCCGCGCGGTGCCGCCGACCTGCTGGAACAGGCCGGGTTCGAGCTGCTCCCAGTGCGTCTCGGCCGCCTCCGGGTCCCGGGTGACGGGGCCGGTGACGGTGAGCCGGCCGTGCTCGGCGGTGACGTGCGGGGAGGCCATCAGGGCGGCGGCCCGGGTGAGGTCGGCGTGGCTGGTGCGGGTGGAGCGGTAGTCGCCGGTGTAGGCGTCCAGGCCGCCGGTGAGCGGCGCGGTCGCGGCGGCCGGGGGCGCGGGCAGGAAGCGGTCCAGGAAGGCGGTGAGCACCTGCTGGGTGGCCCAGCCGCCGCTGGCGTCGGTGCCGTCGCCGTTGAGGGTCACGTAGAGGCCGAGGCCGCGCTGGGGCAGCAGGGCGAGGTTGCTGTGGAAGCCGGGCACGTCGCCGTCCTTGACCAGCAGCTGCTCACTGCCGTGGGTGCGCTGCTCCAGCAGGTAGGCCAGGCCGGGCAGACGCGGGTCGGGGCCGTAGTGGCGGGCGAGCAGCCGCTCGGCCGTCGCCGGGTCGAGGATCCGCCGGGCGTCCGGGCCGCCCTGCGGGAGCAGGGCCAGCAGCAGCTTCGCCATGTCGTCGGCGGTGGTGACGGCGGCGGCGCCGGTGGGCGTCCAGGGGCCGTAGAGGCCCGCGGTCCCGGTCTGGCCGTCGCCCTCGGGGCGGTGGCCGCGGGCGAGGTCGGCGTCGATCGCGGCGGGGTGGGGCTGGCTGAAGGTGGTGCGGTCCATCCCGAGGGGCTGGAGGACGTGCTGGGAGACGTACTGGTCGAAGGGCTGCCCGGAGACCGTCTCGACCAGGTAACCGGCCAGCGCCACACCGTAGTTGTCGTACGCGGCGGCGGTGCCGGGGGCGCGGACCCGGTCCGGCTGGTGGGCGGCGAGCGAGGCGCCGAGGCCCTCGACCCGCTCGGGCCCGGCCTGGGCGAGGCCCATGAAGCTGTCGTCGAAGCCCGCGGTGTGGGTGAGCAGGTTCTCGACGGTGACCGGGCGGCCCGGGTAGCCGTCCCTGACCTTGAAGGCGGTCAGGTAGCGGTTGACGTCGGTGCCCAGGTCCAGCTTTCCCGCCGCGACCTGCTGGAGGACGGCGACGGCGGTGAACACCTTGGCGTCGGAGCCCATGAAGAAGGCGGTCCGCGCCGGGTCGACGGGCCGGTTCGTCCGGGTGTCGGCGACGCCGTAGCCGCCCGAGAAGACCTCCCGCCCGCCGGCCACCACGGTCACGGCGGCGCCGGGGATGCGGTGCTCGGCGAGCAGCCGGGGCAGCAGCTCGTCGAACAGGGCTCTCACCTGGACGGGGTCGGCCGGGGAGGGCGGTGCGCCGCTTCCGGCCGTCGGCACGCCTGTTCGCGTCGTCGGCGCGCCGGTTCCGGCCGTCGGCGCACCGGTTCCGGACGCGTGCCCGGCGGCGTGGGCCGGGGTGAGGCCGTGGAGGAAGAGGCCGAGGGCGGCCAGCACCAGGACCAGACGGACCAGCGGACGGCCGGCGGCGAAGCGCTTGGACATGGCGAACTCCCGTGATCGTTGCGGTGGTTGGCGGGGATCCGGCGCTCCGCTGACGGGCCGCTTCCGGACACCTCGAACGCTAGGCCGGGAGCGGTGGGCCGGGGCAGGGCCCCTGGGCGTCGATCGGGGGGTGTACCCAGGTACCGCCGAGAGGGGGCCGAGGCCCCGTGAACAGGGCGGCGGGGTAGGGCAGTCTGGTGGTCCGCAGGGTCGGGACGGCGGCCGCGAGGCCGGTACGGAGGGGGACGGACAGTGACAACGGGCAGCGTGGGCAAGGAAGTCGGGGACGGCGCCGAGGCCGCCGGGGTGAGCGCGGGCACCCCGCTCGACCGGGCGCGCCGGGCCGTACGGGACCTGCTGCGCGCGACGGCGCTGGCCGGGTTCGCGGTGCCGCAGCTGCTGCTGCTCGTCGCCGCCACGGTCACCGCCGTCCTGCTGGGCGTGGGCCTCGGCGTCCTGCTGGTGCC
>NZ_LFVW01000494.1:0-8766 GCF_001182915.1 Kitasatospora sp. MY 5-36 | reverse complement strand
CTGGCCGGCGGAGGCGCCGGCTGCGCCGGTGCCGCTCGCCGGGCTGCCGGTCGCCGGGCTGCCGTTGGCCGCGGTGCCGTTGGCCGGACTGCCGTTCGCCGCACTGCCGTTCGCCGCGCCCCCGGAGCCGGGCAGGCTGTAGGAGCGGCTGCGCATCACGCTGTCGGTGTGCACGGGCAGGTCGCCGAAGAGCTTCTGCCGGTAGGAGGCGAGCGCCTCCTCGTCCTTCGTCCGCTGGTCGAGTCCGTGCTCGCCGGTCACCGTCACCGTGGTCCGTGCGTGACCGGGCCCTTGGAGCGCCTGTCGCAGGCCGGCCTCGCCGACACTGCTGTTGAAGGCGACCAAGGCGGTCAGCACGGATGTGGTGATCAGCACCGCGAGCAGGACGGCGGCAGCCAGCGGCACTCGTCCGCGCAGTCGGCGCACGACGAAGCCGAGCATCAGGTTCCTCCCCCGGACTTACGTCCCCGGTTGCATCCCCGGGCCCCGCTCGTCGGTCCGATCCGAGTGCCGATCCGCGTGCAGATCGGTCACAGATGGACACACCGCGGGCACACCGGCGCATTGATCACCGGCTATCGGTCGCCGGATAGCGGACGATGCTGTCAGATTCGATCCAGGAACGGAAGGGACTTGCGCGAATCAAGTAAGCAGTGAGCAAATTCCTTTCATTGGTAGCATCCCGGCCGGGGATGCCCTACTTGAAATGCCATGAACACCTCACAAATCCGGCTTCGGCGCACTCCTTTGGCCCGGGACACCGACTTCTCGGATTCCCGCCCGGGAACGTGAACCGCCGGAGCACTCATATCCGTAGAACCGGACGGGACCCGGATGGAACCGGGCCGCCACGCCCACAGGGGGACGCCGCATGACGCAGCCTCAGGCCGCCACCGCCGACACCACCACCCAGCCGATGGTGGCCGTCACCGACCTCCGCCGGAGCTTCGGCACCGGCGAGCGGACCGTGCACGCCCTGCGCGGCGTCTCGTTCACCGTCGGCCGTGGTGAACTCACCGCGCTCAAGGGCCGGTCCGGCTCCGGCAAGACCACCCTGCTGAACCTGGTCGGCGGCCTGGACGCACCGACCGGCGGCAGCATCGCGCTGGACGGCATCGACCTCGCCTCGCTGGACGAGGACGGCCGGCTCGCCCTGCGGCGGGAGCGGATCGGCTTCGTCTTCCAGTCCTTCGGGCTGATCCCGATGCTCACCGCCGCCGAGAACGTCGGCGTGCCCCTGCGGCTGCGCAAGGCCCCGGCCGCCGAGCGCGAGGAGCGCGCCCATACCCTCCTCGCCCTGGTCGGCCTCGCCGACCACGCCAACCAGCGCCCCGGCGAGCTCTCCGGCGGCCAGCAGCAGCGCGTCGCCATCGCCCGTGCGCTGGCCAACCAGCCCAGCCTGATCATCGCCGACGAGCCGACCGGTCAGCTGGACTCCGAGACCGGCCGTTCGATCATGGAGCTGCTGCGCGCGGTGGTGCGCAGCGAGGGCGTCACCGTGCTGGTCGCCACCCACGACCCGACGCTGATGGGGCTCGCCGACCGGGTGATCGAGGTCCGGGACGGACGGATCGTCGAGGAGGAGGCGGAGCAGGCCGCCTAGCGGAACGGCCCGGGCCCCCCGGGAGGCTGATCCCGGTGTGCGCTACGGGTGCGCGTGACAGGACTGCTTTACGGGGGTGGGGATGCGGGGTGCCTCCCCGCCCCCGTGGGGCGCCGGCGCTCGGACTCAGGGCCCGGCCGGGATGATCGATTGGGCGTGGTGGAACACCTCATCCCCGTCCCAGTAGGCCTTGGTGCGTTGCAGCCGTGGGTAGTTGCCCTTGTAGTAGAGGCGCGGGTAGTCCGGGTCGGGCTGGTCGGCGGTGCCCAGGTCGGTGTCCGGGTAGTTGACGTAGGCGCCGTCCGTCGCGGTGTCGACCTCCGGGACACCGCCCGTCTCCCGGTAGACGTCGCGGTACAGCCCGCTCAGGTAGGCGAGGTGCTTCTCGTCCTCGGCCGGGTCCGTCCAGTGCGTCTGGTACTGCAGCTTCATGATCGAGTCGCGCTGCGGGACGGCCGTCTCCTCGGGGCGGCGGGCGTTGATCCGGCAGCCGTAGGAGTCGATCTGGACCACCGTGTTCGAGAGGTCCACCCCCTCGACGTCCCGCGTCAGCCAGTCCCAGAAGGCGGCGATCTGCGCCGGGGCGAACGGCTCCCGGTGGTAGGCCGACTTGTGCTTGCCCCGCTCGTTGTCTCCCGAGGGGTTGAGCGTCATGGTCGCCTGGAACCAGGGCATCCGGCGCCGCTTGTCCGGGTAGGGCAGGAACAGCCCGCCGGCCGAGCGGGTCTGCACCACCGGGCGCGTCGTCATCCCCTGTTCGACGGCGGCCACGAAGGCGTCGAGCGGGGCCGGGTCCGCTCCGTCCCACTGGCTGAACAGGACGACGTTCCCGTTGGAGTGGTGGGTGAGCTTGAGGATGGCGAACAGCCCCTGGTACACCGCCTCCCGCGGGCCGCTGTGCTCGGCCATGAAGGCACCGAAGTTGGCCACCAGGGTCTCGAAGTCGGCCGGCCGCCGGAGCAGTTCGGCCCAGGGCCAGGCCACGCTGCTCAGCCAGACCCGGGGCGGCGGCTGGGGCACGTCCGACGCGAAGTGGTAGCGCAGCACCACCCCGAAGTTCCCGCCCCCGCCGCCGGTGTGGGCCCAGAAGAGGTCCTGCTCGGGCGAGCCCGGCGCGTCCTCGCGGTGCGCCTTCGTCACCACCGCCCGGCCGCCCCGGACGGTGACCACGTCGACCTGGACGAGGTGGTCGACGGTGAGCCCGTGCCGCCGGGAGAGCAGGCCGTACCCGCCGCCGCAGACGTGCCCGCCCGCGCCGACCGAGTAGCAGGACCCGGCGGGCAGGGTGACGGCGTACTCCCGGAACAGCGTGGTGTAGACGTCCCAGTTGGTCGCGCCGCCGTCGACGCCGTAGGTGGGCCGGCCGAACTTGTCGGTCGAGGCGGCGACGCCGCGCATCGTGCCGAGGTCGAGGATGACGCCCTGGTCGTTGTCGACGAAACCCTCGTAGCAGTGCCCGCCGCCGCGGACCGTCGGCCGTAGCCCGGCGTCCAGCGCGCGGTTCACCTCGGCGACCGCGTCGGCCTCGTCGCCCACCAGCCGGATGTAGGCGGGACTGCTGCTCCACCGCTGGTTGAAGCCCTGGGCGAGGGTCTGGTAGCGGGGGTCACCGGGGAGCACCGACCGCCCCTTCGGCAGCTCCCGGCGCGCGCCCTCGGCCGCCGCCGCGCCCGTGGAAGCGGCGGTGATCCCGGCGGCCGCCGCGCCGGCACCGCCCAGGAATCCCCGCCGGGAGAATTCGTACCGCATGTTCCGTCCCCACTTTCCCGAGTCCGAGAGAAGCCGGCGGCCCGCACGCTAACACGGATATCCGACCACGGGAATCGGTTAATGGAAAGTGTGACAGTACGTCATTCCTGCTGGTCCAGCCTGGTCTTGACCGTCGCCGTGACGCCGGAATCCCATTGTCAGTGGCATGGGCTATGGTCGCCGACGAATCGCAGGAATCCGCTCCACGGGAGGTTCGATGACGATCCGTCTCCGCGTTCTCCGTGTTCTCCGGGCCCTCCCGGCCCTCCGGGAACTCGCCCGGAAAACACGGTCGTGGTGGCCGGCTACACCGCCGACCACCACGACCGTCAAACCCTCCCCCGGATCACCGGGGGCCGTTCCGTCAGACCGCCGGGAAGATCTCCGCGTCCGGCTTCAGCAGCTGGCCGGCCGCCGGCGCGGTGCCGTCGACCAGGTAGCGGGTGACCATCTTGTTCAGCGCCTGGCTGCGGCCGACCGCGCAGTGCTCGATCGAGTCGACGCTGACCAGCACCGCGTTGCCCAGCTCCTGCTGCATCCGCTGGGCGAACTTGTACTGGGTGGCCGGGTCGTAGAGGTTGCCGATCACCATCACGGTGTTGGAGGTCTTCTTGTTCCACGGGCCGGAGAAGCGCTCGGCGTCCCGGGCCGGGGCCGGCCAGCTCGCGCACGCGGGCGCGTCGAAGGCCTGGTAGCGGCCGAAGGTCGGCATCTCCTTCTCCCAGGCCTTGGCCGCGTTCGCGAACACCCGGTCGTTGGAGGGGTACGGCTTGTCCTGGCAGTTGACGGCCATGTAGGAGTCGTCCGCGGTGTACTCGGAGTCGACCGGGGCCTCCCGCAGCGCCGTCCGCGGGACGTCCACCGAGAGCAGGTTGGCGTCCTCGTCCGAGACGTTCGCCTGCGGGGCCAGCAGGGCGGCCGCGGCCGGCTTCTGGAACACCTGGTAGGTCGCCTGGAGGGACTTGGCCAGCGGGGCCAGCTTGGCCTGCGAGTACAGGGCGCTGGCCACCTCGCCGGTGAAGCTGCTCAGCGTCACCTTGGAGCCGTTCGGCAGCGTGATCGGGCTGGTCCGCAGGTGGTCGCGGAGCTGGTCGAACTTGGCCCGGGTGTCGCCCTCGCCGAAGGCGCAACGCGGGGCGCCGGCGGTCTGGCAGCGCTTGAGGAACTCGTCCAGGGCCAGCTCGAAGCCGTTCGCCCGCTGGCGGTCGTACTCCAGGCCGTTGTGCAGGCGCAGGTTCGGGTCGACGTTGCCGTCGACGATGATCGCGCGGACCTTGTTCGGGTACATGTTGGCGTACGTCGAACCGATCAGGGTGCCGTAGGAGAACCCGGCGAAGGTGAGCTGGGCGTCACCGACGGCGCGGCGCATCCGGTCGAGGTCGCGCACCACGTTGATGGTCGACATGTGCTCGATCAGCGGGCCGGCGTTCTTGCTGCACGCGTCGGTGTAGTCCTGGTCCGCGTCCAGCGTCTCGTTGATCTCGGCCTTGGTGACCGGCACGCCGACCATGCGGTTGGTGACCGCGTCGGCGTCCTCCTGGGTCTTGAAGCACTTGAGCGGGTTGCTCCGGGCCACGCCGCGCGGGTCGAAGCCGACCAGGTCGAATTTCGACTGCACCTCGGTGCCGAAGCGGGCGGTCGTCGCCCACAGGTAGCCGCTGCCGCCCGGGCCGCCCGGGTTGAGGAACAGCGAGCCGATCCGCTTCGACGGGTCGCTCGCCCGCCGCCGCATCATCGCGATGCCGACCTTCTCGCCCGACGGCTTGTCGTAGTCCAGCGGCACGGGGTAGACGGCACAGTCGTAGATGCCGGGGTCCGGCTTGGTCGGGTCGGGGTTGCACGGCGTCCAGGCGACGGGATCGACCTTCGCCTCGGCCAGGCTCGGGGTCTGGTCAATAGGCGCTGCCGAAGCGGCGGCGGCGGTGCCGGTGACAAGTGCGAGAGCGCAGGTGACCGCTCCGGCCAGCGTGGATATGCGGGACAAGGAACCTCCTCCGTACTGAAAGGGCGGCCCCAGCCTGTCAGTCGGAGATCTCCGTGGGAAGACCTGGGAGCGGCGTAAATCATCCACCCGTCATGTGACACATCGCGAAATATTCTGTGAATGAACCAACTTGACGGTTGATTGACCTGAGATTTCGTCATCCCGCGTTGCCGATCGACCGTCGGTCGTCCGGGTTCGGTGGGGGCGGGCGGCGTCCGGCGGGGGGCCTGCACAGTCGACCGAGGGCGCGGATTTCCCGCGCGGCCGAACACCCAGGGGCTCCCGCTATTGCGCGTTCGGCATCGAGGGCACGGCGCTCCCCGCCGGTGCTCGGCGGCCCGTGGAGGGGAGATGGTCCCAGGCGTGCCGCTCCTCGCAGGCGCGAGCCGGGTCGCGCCGGCGAGGAGCGGCACGCCTCAACTCGCGGCCGCTCCCCGCAGGGCGGCCGCCACCAGCCCCTGGATCGCGTCGGCACCGGGCTCGCCGCCGCCCACCAGGTGCTCGAAGACCAGGCCGTCGACGCAGGCCAGCAGTGTGGCGGTCCGCCCGTCGGGATCGGTCACGCCCTGGTCGGCGAGGAACGCGCGGACGGCGGTGCGCCCGGCGTTCTCCCGCGGGACGAGGATCTCGCGCAGCTCGGGATCGCGCACGCTCTCCACCGCGCAGGCGTACCGGGCCAGCGAGCGCCGCCGCCCGTCGCCGGACAGTCGTTGCCGCATCAACTCGGCGATGCCGTCGGCCAGTTCCTCCGACGAACGGACCGGCACCCGCTCCCCCATGGCGTGCAGCTCGCCCTGGTCCAGCTCCACCAGCCGCCGCACCAGTGCGGTGAGCAGGGCCTGCCTGGTCCGCAGGTAGGCCGAGGTGGTTCCGACCGGCAGCCCGGCCGCCGCGTCGACCGCCCGGTGGGTCAGTCCGCGCACCCCGAGGTCGGCCAGCACCCCGATCGCGGCGTCCGCCAACACCGTCCGGCGGTCCGGCCGCCCCGCATCGTCCCGCTTCTGGTCCTCGTGTCGCCGCATCCCTCCTTTCTACCGGGGCCGCGGCACCCGGCGCGCACCACCTCGGTCCGAGCCGACCGCCGACCGCCGACCGCCACCCCGAACCGCCCCGACGGCCCCCGACCGACCCGCCCCCACCCCCGTCCACCTGCCGGCACCCCCGTAGTACGCTCCTTCTACAGATGTAGAAAGCAGCGCGGCAACACGGGAAGGACCGGGCATGAGCAGCAGCAGCGCGGTGGTGGTCGGGGGCGGCATCGGCGGACTGGCGGCCGCGATCGGGCTCCGACTGGCGGGGTGGGATGTGACCGTGGTCGAGCGGGCGGCCGTCCTGGACGATGCGGGCGCCGGCATCTCGCTGGCCGCCAACGGGATGCGCGCGCTCGCCGCCCTGGGGGTCGGCGAGGCGGTCGAGGCTGCCGCCCGCCGCCAGTACACCGGCGGCACCCGGACGCCGGATGGCCGCCGGCTCGCCGCGATGGACGGTGCGGCACTGGAACGCGAGCTGGGCGCCCCGATCGTCGGGATCCCCCGCGCTGCTCTGCACCGCATCCTGCGCGAGGCGCTGCCCGCCGAGTCCCTGATCGTCGGCGCCGAGGTGACCGAGCTGGACACCACCCGGCCGTTCCGGGTCCGGGCCGGATTCGGCGGCACCACCCCGGCGACCGACACCCAGCAGGCCAACCCCCGGCAGACCGACCCCCAGCACGCCGACCCCCGGCACGCCGACCGCCAACACGCCGACTCCCGGCACGCCGACCGCCCGAAGGCCGACGTCCTGGAGGCCGACCTCCTGGTCGCGGCCGACGGCATCAACAGCAGGCTCCGGCGCCGCCTCTTCCCCGACCATCCCGGGCCGGTCTACAGCGGCTCGACGGTGCTCCGCGCGATCACCGAGCGCCCGGTCGACGGACTGAGGGCCGACTTCGAGATCACCTGGGGACACGGCGCCGAGTTCGGCCACATCGCCTTCCCGGACGGCACCGCCGAGTGGCACGCGGTCCTGAACGCCCCGGCCGGGGTCCGCTACCAGGACCCGCTGGCCGAGGTCCGCCGCCGCTTCGCGCCCTGGCACGAGCCGATCCCCTCGCTGCTGGCCGCGACCCGGCCGGAGGCGGTGCTGCACCACGACATCAACGAGCTGACCACCCCTCTGCCCTCCTACGTCTCGGGGCGGGTCGCACTGCTCGGCGACGCGGCGCACGCCATGACGCCCCACCTCGGCCAGGGCGCCTGCCAGGCCCTGGAGGACGCGGTGACCCTGGCGGCGGCGCTCGCCGAGGCCCGGACGGTCGAGGGCGCGCTCGCCCGGTACGACGCGGCCCGCCGTCCGCGCAGCCAGACCGTGGCCCGGGACGCCCGCCGGGCCGGCCGGATGGGCCAGCAGCTCGCCCACCCCCTGGCGGTCGGCCTGCGCAACGCCGCGATCCGGCTCACCCCGCCCGGCGCGATGGTCCGGACCGTCCTGCGGCACGCCGACTGGACGCCGCCGCGGATCGCTCCGCGTGCCGCCTAGGCACAAGCCCATGGTCCCGCTTGACGCGGAATCAAGTTAGGCGCCATATTACTTCTCGTGACCCAGTACTCCGCGGGCGGTCCCACCGCCCCCAGCCTCGACCAGGCGCGCCGCCAGATCGCCCGCTACGGCCTCTCGGCCGATCCGCAGGCGATTCTGGTCGCGACCCGGCTGATGGCGGCGGGCGCCCGGATCAACCAGGCCGGCGAGGTGCACTTCGGCCGCTTCGGCCTCTCCACCGGCCGCTACCGACTGCTGGCGGACCTGGAGGACCACGGCGGCGAGAAGTCGCCCTCCCAGCTCGCGGCGAGTCTCGGCGTCTCCCGGGCGACGGTGACCGGCCTGGTCGACGGCCTGGAGCGGGAGGGCCTGGTGGCCCGCCGGCCGTCCACCGAGGACGGCCGCGGCAACGTGGTGATCCTCACCGCGCGGGGCGCCGACCGGCTGCGGGAGCTGGCGCCCGAGCACTTCGCCCGGATGCAGGCGCTGGTCGGGGGGCTCTCCACCGAGGAGCGCGCCACCTTCCTCGACCTGCTGGCCCGGGTGGTCGCGGGCATGGACGCGCTCACCGAAGACTGATCCGCACCCAGGCGGGCCGCCGTTCGGCGGCCCGCCTCCCCTCAGCCCCAATAGTTAGGTACCTAAGCACAAATACTTAGGTACCTAACTACCAACGAAAGGACATCCGCTCCGATGAGCAAGAAGGCCCCCGGCGCTCCCCCGCCCTTCGTCCTGTGGCGCGAGGTCCTGCTCGCCTACGCCATGCCCGCCGCCATGGCCGGGGCCGGCGGAGCCGTCACCGGCCAGCCCCAGCTGGTGGCCGCCGCGCTCACCACCATCGGCGGCACCTCCGCCCTGGTGGCCGCCGCACTCGGCGCCGCACTGCGCCGCCGCCCCGTCCGCACCCGGCCGG
>NZ_LFVW01000493.1:0-8798 GCF_001182915.1 Kitasatospora sp. MY 5-36 | reverse complement strand
GGCCTCCCCGCCGCGCCGGCCGGCGGCGGCCAGTCCGGCGACAGCCCGAACTGGTTCGCCGGCGCCAAGGACACCTCGGCGCCCGAGACCCAGCGCGGCCACGACGTGTCCTCGCTCGGCGGTTACGGCCCGACCGGCCCGACCGCCCGCGCCGCCTGGCAGTCGCCGAACGACGGCGACTGGCAGCGGGCCGAGCAGCTGCGCGAGCCCTCCTCCAGCGGCACCACCGGTGCCGGTCTGCCGCGGCGCGTGCCCAAGCAGAACCTGGTGCCCGGCAACGCCAAGTCCACCCCGCAGGACGGGCCGCAGGTCTCCCGCAGCCCGGAGGAGGTCCGTGGCCGCCTCACCAACCTGCGCCGCGGTGTGGAGCAGGGCCGCAGTGCCGGTAACACCGGAAGCTTCCGGATCGACCCCGATCAGGTAGACCAGTCCGGCAACGGACAGAACCGGAGCACCGATCTCTTCGGCGGCTCGAACCACCAGGAGCGTTGAGTTGACTCAGATGAGCCAGGCCGCACAGAACCTGAACTGGCTGATCACCAATTTCGTGGACAACACCCCCGGGGTGTCCCACACCGTGGTGGTCTCCGCGGACGGCCTCCTGCTGTGCATGTCCGAGGGCTTCCCCCGGGACCGCGCCGACCAGCTCGCCGCCGTCGCCTCCGGCCTCACCTCCCTCACCTCCGGCGCCAGCCGGATCTTCGAGGGCGGCGAGGTCAACCAGACCGTCGTCGAGATGGAACGGGGCTTCCTGTTCCTGATGGCCGTCAGCGACGGCTCCGCACTCGCCGTCCTGGCCGCGCCGGACTCCGACATCGGCCTCGTCGGCTACGAGATGGCCCTGCTCGTCGACCGCGCCGGCGCCGTCCTCACCCCCGCACTCCGCGCGGAACTCCAGGGCAGTCTCCTGCACTGACGGTTCGTCGGATACCGTCCAGGTATTCGAAGTACCTCCGCGTCCTTCCCGGGCCCGCTTCGGCGGGCTCGGGTTCGGACGTTGTACGGCCTTCGCACCACCGGCTCCGGACCTGCGCCGAAGCTCGCACCGCACCGCCGCACCCTGTGAGGAGAGGAACCGTGACACCGCCCGACGACCGCAGCGGCCAATACGGTGTTCCGTACCCTGGCACAGGCCATGACGCCTTCGGAGCACCCGGCGTCGGCCACGGTCAGCAGTACGGCCGGCACCAGTACGGACAGCCCCGGCAGCCGTACCCCCGGCCCGAAGAGCAGTACGGCCAGTACGACCAGTACGCCCGGCAGCCCTCGTACGGCGCCCCGGCGCCCGGCTACCCGGCCCCGGCGCCCGAGCCGGACCCCGGCTACCTGCCCGCCCAGGAGCCCGGCCACGTCGAGGAGTTCGAGGACGAACCCGACTCCGGCCCGCTGATCCGCCCGTTCGCGATGACCGGTGGCAGGACCAGGCCGCGCTACGAACTCGCGCTGGAGGCCCTGGTCTCCGCCGACGTCGACCCGCAGCGCATGGCCACCCTGCTCCCCGAGCACCAGCGGATCTGCACGCTGTGCACGGAGGTCAAATCCGTCGCGGAGGTGTCGGCGCTGCTCTCCCTTCCCCTGGGAGTGGCCCGCATCCTCGTGGCCGACCTTGCCGAGGCCGGCCTGGTCGCCATCCACCAGCCCGCTTCCGGCGGCGAAACCGGAAACCAGCCCGACGTCACGCTGCTCGAAAGGGTCCTCAGTGGACTTCGCAAGCTCTAACGCGGCCGCCCCCACCCGCGCCACCACCTCCGCGAAGATCGTCGTCGCGGGCGGCTTCGGCGTCGGCAAGACCACGCTCGTCGGCGCCGTCTCCGAGATCAACCCCCTGCGCACCGAAGCCGTCATGACCTCGGCCTCCGCCGGCATCGACGACCTCAGCCACGTCTCCGGCAAGACGACCACCACCGTCGCCATGGACTTCGGCCGCATCACCCTCGACGAAGACCTCATCCTCTACCTCTTCGGCACCCCCGGACAGGACCGCTTCTGGTTCATGTGGGACGACCTCGTCCGAGGCGCCATCGGAGCCGTCGTCCTCGTCGACACCCGCCGCCTCGCCGACTGCTTCCCCGCCCTCGACTACTTCGAGAACAGCGGACTGCCCTTCGTCGTCGCCCTCAACGGCTTCGACGGACACCAGCCCCACACCCCCGACGAAGTCCGCGAAGCACTCCAACTCGGCGCCGACCCCCCCGTCATCCCCCTCGACGCCCGCCGCCGCGACAGCGCCAAGAGCGCCCTCATCACCCTCGTCGAACACGCCCTGCTCGCCCGGCTTCGGTGATCGCGCACGACCGTGGCCCGCGGGACTTCGTACGAAGTCCCGCGGGCCACAGGCATGTCGGGCACCGACCGGCCCGGGCCGGCTACTCGGTCGGCTCCAGGCCGGCCCGGATCAGGCCGTAGGTGTACGCGTCCTCCAGCGCCAGCCAGGAGGCGGCGACCACGTTGTCGGCCACGCCCACCGTCGACCAGGTGACGGAGCCGTCGGTGGACTCGATCAGCACCCGGGTCTTGGAACCGGTGCCGTGCTGGCCCTCCAGGATGCGGACCTTGTAGTCCACCAGCTCGAAGGTGGCCAGCGGCGGGTAGATGCCCTCCAGGGCCGCGCGCAGTGCCTGGTCCAGCGCGTTGACCGGGCCGTTGCCCTCGCCGGTGGCGATCCGGCGCTCGCCCTTGGCCCACAGCTTGACGGTGGCCTCGTTGCCCGTGAAGCCCTTCGGGCCCTGCTCGCTGATGGTCCGCCAGGACTCCAGGGTGTAGAAGCGGTCCCGGCTGCCGCGCACCTCGTCGCGCAGCAGCAGCTCGAAGGAGGCGTCGGCGGACTCGTAGGTGTAGCCGAGGTTCTCCTGCTCCTTCACCTTGGCCACCACCCGGCCGGCCAGGTCCCGGTCGCTGGAGAGGTCGTAGCCGAGCTCCTTGCCCTTGAGCTCGACGGAGGCCCGCCCGGCCATGTCGGAGACCAGCATCCGCATGGTGTTGCCGACCCGCTCGGGGTCGATGTGCTGGTACAGGTCCGGGTCGACCTTGATCGCGGAGGCGTGCAGGCCCGCCTTGTGGGCGAACGCCGAGAAGCCCACGTACGGCTGGTGGGTGGAGGGGGTCAGGTTGACCAGCTCGGCGATCGCGTGCGAGATCCTGGTCATCTCGGCCAGCCGGCCCGCGGGCAGCACCCGGCGGTCGTACTTGATCTCCAGCGCGCCGACCACCGGGAACAGGTTGGCGTTGCCGACCCGCTCGCCGTAGCCGTTGGCGGTGCACTGCACGTGGGTCGCGCCGGCGTCCACCGCGGCCAGGGTGTTGGCCACCGCGCAGCCGGTGTCGTCCTGGGCGTGGATGCCGAGCCGGGCCCCCGTCCTGGCCAGCACGTCGGCGACGATCTCCCGGACGCCGCCCGGCAGCATCCCGCCGTTGGTGTCGCAGAGCACCACCACGTCCGCGCCGGCCTCGTGCGCGGTGCGGACCACCGACACGGCGTACTCGGGGTTCGCCCGGTAGCCGTCGAAGAAGTGCTCGCAGTCGATGAACACCCGCCGGCCCCGCGAGCGCAGGAACTCGACGCTGTCCCGGACCATCTCCAGGTTCTCGTCCAGGGTGGTGCGCAGCGCGAGCTCCACGTGCCGGTCGTGCGCCTTGGCCACCAGGGTGATCACCGGGGCGCCGGAGGTGACCAGCGCGGCCAGCTGCGGGTCCTCGGACGCCTTGCCGCCGGCCCGGCGGGTGGCGCCGAAGGCGACCAGCCGGGCGTGCTCCAGCTCCAGCTCGACGGCGGCCCGGGCGAAGAACTCGGTGTCGCGCGGGTTCGCCCCGGGCCAGCCGCCCTCGATGAAACCGACCCCGAACTCGTCCAGGTGCCTGGCGATGGCCAGCTTGTCCGCCACCGTCAGGTTGATGCCCTCGCGCTGCGCTCCGTCGCGCAGCGTGGTGTCGAACACGTGGAAACTGTCGTCGGTACGGGTGACCTCGGTCATGACCCCTGGTTCTCCGTTTCGGGGAGGTTGGGTACTGCTCTGCCGGACGTTCTCGTCCCGGCTCCACTGTCCATGGTCCCGCGCGCGGTCCCGGTGTCCCCGGGCCCCTTGTGGGGGCCGTCGGCCGGTCCGGGAGAAACAAAAAGACCCCTCGCGGGTGCGAGAGGTCTGCGCGCGGGTCTGGACGCTAGTGGTCGCTCCGCATCGGGTCCAGCGGAAACGGTCACTGCGGACCGGCGCGCCTGCTGCTAATAATCAGCGAAAGCGAGGACACGCTGGCAGTCTGGCACAGCTTCCGCGATCCGGCCCGCCCGTCTCGGGATGCGAAACGGGGCAGGCCGGCCGGGGTGCGGGATCAGACGATCCGGTGCAGCCAGTGGTGGGTGTCCGGGGTCTGGCCGCCCTGGATGGACAGCAGCGCCTTGCGGAGCTCCATGGTGACCGGGCCGGGCTCGCCGGCGCCGACCGTCCAGTCGGCGGCGGCGGACTTCACCGAGCCGACCGGGGTGATGACGGCGGCGGTGCCGCAGGCGAAGACCTCGGTGAGGGTGCCGTCGGCGTTGGCCTGCTGCCACTCGTCGGTGGAGATCCGGCGCTCCTCGACGGCGTAGCCGAGGTCCGAGGCCAGCTGGAGAAGCGAGTCGCGGGTGATGCCGGGCAGCAGGGCGCCGGACAGCTCCGGGGTGACGATCCTGGCGTCCTTGCCCTCGCCGAAGACGAAGTACAGGTTCATGCCGCCCATCTCCTCGACCCACCGGTGCTCGGCGGCGTCGAGCCAGACCACCTGGTCGCAGCCCTTCTCGGCGGCCTGGGCCTGGGCGACCAGCGAGGCCGCGTAGTTGCCCGCGCACTTGGCGGCGCCGGTGCCGCCGGGGGCGGCCCGGACGTACTCCTTGGACAGCCAGACCGAGACCGGCTTGATGCCGCCCTGGAAGTAGGCGCCGGCCGGCGAGGCGATGATCATGAAGAGGTAGGAGTTGGCCGGGCGGACGCCCAGGCCGACCTCGGTGGCGAACATGAACGGGCGCAGGTAGAGGCTCTGCTCCGGCTCGTTCGGCACCCAGTCCCGCTCCTGGCGGACCAGCAGCTCGACGGCCTCGACGAAGGCCTCCACCGGCAGCTCCGGCATCGCCAGGCGGCGGGCCGAGGCCTGGAAGCGGGCGGCGTTGGCCTCCGGGCGGAAGGTGGCGATGGAGCCGTCGGCCTGGCGGTAGGCCTTCAGGCCCTCGAAGATCGCCTGGCCGTAGTGGAGGGTCATGTTCGCCGGGTCGATCTCCAGCGGCGCGTACGGCACCAGCTGGGCGTCGTGCCAGCCCACGCCCTCGGTCCAGCGGATGGTGACCATGTGGTCGGTGAAGACCCGGCCGAACCCGGGGTTGGCCAGCCGGGCCTCGCGCTCCGCTGCGGGCAGCGGGTGGGCGGAGGGCTTGAGGTCGAACGTGATGGGCGCCTGGGTGGCCGTGCTCATGGCTGATTCCTTCACCGTGGGGTTGGTCCGGGCCGCCACCGCCGCAGATACGTTTCGGCAAACTTCACCGGAATGGACGCACAACGGCACGGCCCACTGTCGATACTCGCATCCAGAGGGCCGTGCCGAACAGCTGCAAGCTGCGGTGATGTGCGGTCCGGCCCCGTCAGCCGGAACCGTGTGTTCGGATCCGGCCGGTCAGCCGGCTACTCGGGCGACGAGCGCGTCGCCGACCTGGGAGGTGCCGCGGGCGCCCGAGCGCTCGGCCAGGTCCGCCGCGACGGCGGCCTCGACCGCGGCGGCCTCGGCGGCGAAGCCGAGGTGCTCCAGCAGCATCGCGACCGACAGCACGGTGGCGGTCGGATCGGCCTTGCCCTGGCCGGCGATGTCCGGCGCCGAGCCGTGCACCGGCTCGAACATCGACGGGAACTCGCCGCTCGGGTTGATGTTGCCGCTCGCGGCCAGGCCGATCCCGCCCGTGACGGCGGCGGCCAGGTCGGTCAGGATGTCACCGAACAGGTTGTCGGTGACGATGACGTCGAACCGCTCCGGCTGGGTGACGAAGAAGATGGTCGCCGCGTCGACGTGCAGGTAGTCGGTGGTGACCTCGGGGAACTCCCGGCCGACCTCGGCGAAGATCCGCGTCCACAGGTGCCCGGCGTGCACCAGCACGTTGTTCTTGTGCACCAGGGTGAGCTTCTTGCGCGGCCGCGCCTGCGCCCGGCGGTAGGCGTCGCGCACCACGCGCTCGATGCCGTACGCGGTGTTCAGGCTGACCTCGGTGGCCACCTCCTGCGGCGTCCCGGTGCGCAGCGTGCCGCCGTTGCCGACGTACGGGCCCTCGGTGCCCTCGCGGACGACCACGAAGTCGATCTCCGGCTGGCCGGCCAGCGGGGACGACACCCCGGGGAAGAGCCGGCCCGGACGCAGGTTGATGTGGTGGTCGAAGGCGAACCGCAGCTTGAGCAGCAGCCCCCGCTCCAGCACGCCCGACGGCACGCTCGGGTCGCCGATGGCGCCCAGCAGGATCGCGTCGTGCGACTTCAGCTCGGCCAGGACGTCGTCCGGCAGCGTCTCCCCGGTCCGGTGGTAGCGCCGGGCCCCGAGGTCGTACTCGGTGGTCTCCAGCTTCACGTCGGCGGGAAGCGCGGCACCCAGGACCTTGAGGCCTTCGGCCACCACTTCCTGGCCGATGCCGTCACCGGGGACTACTGCGAGACGAATGGTGCGAGACATGCTCGGACCCTACTCCGCCGTCCCAGGTACTGACACCTGCCGTCCACCATGCGGACGGTCAAGGGTGGCCGTAAACGGAAACGGGCGTCGAACTGTCAGACGCTCCTGGAAGGTTCCACTCGGCACGTACTGACCCGAGGCCGCGTCCAACTCGTACGTGTGGGCAACAGGCCGCCCCTGCTCGCACTCGATGCGCCAGAAGTGACGAATTCCGGCAGCCGCGTACTTTCGTGGCTTGATCTCACGATCCCACTCCGCCTCGCCTTCCTCGACCACCTCGACGACCAGCACGACGTCCTGGGGGAGCCAGAACGTCTGCCCAGGACCGCTCCCCACCCGGGAATCAACCACCATGAGGTCGGGCTCCGGCCGATTGCGGGAATCGATCTTCAGCCCCATCTGCCACCACACCTCCCAGCCCTCCGGCACTTGGTCGGCCAGTTGGCGGTCAAGCCAGCTGACCGTCCCGGCGTGGAAGATCGTCTGGCGGACGGAGAACACCAGGCTTCCGCACAGCAGCTCCGTATGGGGCGGGAGCTGTTGCAAGCGGTCCACATCGTCCGCGGTGTAACCGGCAGCCGGCGGCCTCAACCACTCCGGCATCTCCCCAGCGATTTCTGCTGCCACGGAAGCACCGTCTCAGCTCGAATCCCGGCGATGCCATCGCCTCACTCCTTCGAGGGAGCGCGTGCGACGCGGGGGGCGCCCGGGGCGTGCTTAGGGCGTGTCTGACCATTGGCGTCGGATCAGGGCGCGGCGTTGGAGTGCGTGCATCGCAAGGCGGAGGAGGGAGTCCATGCGGAGCATCGGCGACCGACGACAACGCGGCGAGGTGCGTGCCCCGGCGTCGCGCACCCGGCGGGAATCGTCAGACACGCCCTAGGGTGGCGGGGTCCGGCGAGGCGTGTGGAACGGGGTGCGGATGGGCGAGCGGCGGCGGGAGGTGCTGGTCTGCGCGGGTGCGGCGGGGCTGGCGATGGGCGGGTACGGCCTGGCGGCGGCGGTGCGCGGGCGGTGGCCGGCCGGGGCGGAGGCGGTCGCCGTGCCGTACCACGCCCACCTGTGGGACCTGCTGCACGGGCAGGCCGCCGGGGACCTGCTGTTCAACTGGAACAGCGGCTACGGGGCCCCGTTCCTGGCGGACTTCTTCGCCTACCTGATGAACCCCTTCTCCTGGCCCACCGCGCTCCTCCCCCGCGACCAGGGCCGGCTCGCCGTCCTCCTGGTCACCCTGGCCACCATCGGCCTGGGCACCGCCCTGATGGCCCGGCTGCTCGGCCGGCTGCACCCCGGCCCCCGGTGGCTGCGGGTGTTCGCCGCCGTCGGGTACGGGCTGTGCGCCTGGGTGCTGGACGTCGGCGGGGCCGCCCCGATGTGGCTCTGGGGCCTGGTCTCGCTGCCCCTGCTCGGCCTGGCCGCCGACTGGTGCCTGCGCGAGAAGCACTGGGTGGCCGGCGCGCTGTGCGTCGCGCTCGCCTGGACGGGCAACCTGTACACCGCCGCGCTGGCCACCCTGGCGGCCGGACTGCTGTTCGCCGTCCGGCTGTTCGCCGCCCCGCTCCCGTTGCGCCACCGGGTCCGGGCCACCGGCCGGGCCGTCACCACGGCCACCGCCGGGGTGCTGCTCGCCTCCCCCGTGCTGTTCGTCGCGGTGCTGGCCACCGGCCGGGCCCAGCCGGAGTCCCCGGTCGAGCCGCTGGGCCCGTCCGGTGTCGCCGCCCACCTCTCCCGGCTGCTGCCCGCGGCCCATGGCGGGCAGCAGCTGCCGGACGTGGCGATCGGCGTGTTCGGGCTGCTGGTGGTGTGCGGGTTGCCGTTCAACCGGCGGGTGCGGGCTCGGGAGCGGGCCCTGTGGTGCGCGGCGCTGGTGCTGGTGGCGGTCGGCTTCCTCTGGACCCCGACGGTGCTGGTCTGGCACGGCCTGGCGATCCCGGCCGGCGGGCCGTACCGGGTGGCCTTCGTGCTCAGCGGGCTGCTGGTGCTGGCGGGCTGGGTCTCGCTGGCGCACCGCCCGGACCGGCTCACCGTGCTGGGCGGCGCCGCCGTGGTGGCGGTGATCGCCGGCCTGGCGGCGGGCCGGCCCGCGGTGCGCCCGGCCACCTGGGTGCTGCTGGCCGTCGGCG
>NZ_LFVW01000004.1:0-2932 GCF_001182915.1 Kitasatospora sp. MY 5-36 | reverse complement strand
AACCCCGAAACCCACCCACCCGCCTGCGCACCACCGTCCTCCAACGCGAGACCGACGGCACCTGGACCACCCCACGCCTCATCCAAGACCTGAAGCCCGGCGCCACCCTCGTCCTGCCCACCACCGCCGGCGGCCACGACGCCTACGGCTGGACCGCCGACCCCGACACCCCCGTCCCCGACCTCGGCGACCACCCCACCGACAACACCCGCACCCCGCTACGCCTCGACCCGACCGTCCTGGCCAGCACCACCGGCAGCGACCCCGAGCAGTTCACCCCGATCATCAAGCAGGCCCACACCAACCTCACCACAGACCCCGACGACCCGGACGCCTTGAGCACAACCGAGGCGGTCCGCGCCGCGATCACCCGGCTGCTCGACGCCCTGCCCACCGACGCCGCACACGACAGCCCCTCCCGGCACACCCCGGTACTGCGCCGGCGCCTGGAGACCCTGCTGGAGGTCCCCGACTGGCGCACCGCACGGGAGGCCAAGGAAGGGGTGGTGCTGATCGACCACGGTGGTCCGGGCCGGATCGTCCTCGTCCCGCCCCGGCTCGCCGACGCCGGCCGCTACCGGGTCGCCGTGGACGACGAGGACCCGGACGGCAGCAGCCTCACCCGCACCGTCACCCTCAAGCGCCACCATGAGGCCGTCGGCGAACGCGCCCGCGTCTTCGCCGAGGCCGTCGGGCTGCCCGAGGACCTGGTCGAAGCCGTCGTGCTGGCAGCCCGGGCCCACGACTGCGGAAAACACCACCCGCGGTTCCAGTGCATGCTCTGCTCCGGTGACCGCCTGCTCGCCGAATCCCTGCCCAAACCCCTCGCCAAGTCCGGCATGGACCCCGCCGACCGCACCGCCCGCCGACGCGCCGCCCGCCTGGCCAACTGGTCCAAAGACCTGCGCCACGAAGCCCTCAGTGCCGCCGCCGTCCACACATGGCTCGCCACCGACCCCACCACCGCCCGAGGCCTCGACCACGACCTCGTCACCCACCTCGTCGCCGCCCACCACGGCTACGCCCGCCCGATGCTGCCCGCGTTCGCCGACCCCGAGCCGGTCCTCGTCGAGTGCACCATGCCCGACGACACCACCGTCACCGTCTCCAGCACGGTGATCGGCACCGACTGGATGGGCCCACGCCGATTCCGCGCCCTCAACCAGCGCTACGGCTTCTGGGGACTGGCTCTCCTCGAAACGGTCCTGCGCCTCGCCGACATCGCCTGCTCCGAAGAAGGCAACTGACCATGCACCAGCTCGAACTCCCCGCCCTGCGCTCCGACGACCCGCTCGGCTTCCTCGCCGCCCTCGGGGTTCTCGAACTCACCACCGCCGCCCTGCCCACCGAGCCGTACCTCCACTGGAAGGGCCCGGCCGGCGCAGCCGTCCTCACCACCGACCAACCCTTCACCCTCGACACCCTCACCAAGCTCCTCACCAGCCACCTCCCGCCCACGCCCACCCGCACCGCCGGGAAGCTTGCGGACGCAGCCGAGACGGAGGACGGGGAAGGCGAGGACGCCGACACAGCCGACACCGAGGGGGAAGTCTGGGACTCCTTCCCGCACGTCCCCGGACTCCTGACCCGACCACGCGAGGACCCCACCGCCCCCAACGAAGCCCTGCGCATGCGCGTCGACACCGCGCACCAGACGCTGCGCGAACTCGCCCAAGCCGAACGCGAAACGGGCGACCGCCACGCCCGCTGGTTCGCCTCCCTGACCAACGTCATGTGCTTCGAAGACACCAAACCCAAGACCGGCAAGAACGACCCGGAGACCACTGAAGAACCGGGACCCGCCACGGTGCGCCGCACCCCCGTCACCCCGCTGATCGCCGCCGCCGGCCAGATGACCATCACCGGCCTGATGCAGAAAGCCGTCCTCGGCTGCCACAAGGACCCACGGCAGATCCACTCGGCCCTGGACGGCTGGCGCCGCATCCCCGACTACGCCTCCGCCAACTTCGACCACCGCTCCCTCGGCGACGCCCACACCAACTCCGAAGGCAAGCCCTACCAACGCGGAGCCCCCGGCCCCACCTGGCTCGCCCTCCACGCCCTCGGCACCTTCCGCCTCACCGCCAGCGGCCGCATCCAAGCCGCCACCAGTTGGGACACCACCGACAACCGCGGCGCCCTACGCTGGCCCGCCTGGACACCACCACTCACCACCACCGACGTGACCGTCCTCCTCGAACACCCCGCCGTCCGTGCCACCGAACCCGACACGAACCGCAATGTCAGAATGCTGACCAACCTCGGCGTCAGCGCCCTCTACACCGCACCCCGAACAGGCCTCAAACAATCCAACGGCCCCCTCGCCGCCAGCCGCCACCTCTGGCCCTGAACCCACCCCCGGCCACCCCTTTAACGCCCGCACCTTGACAACTCCACAGCGCCAACACCGAGAAAACCGTCCCGGCCGGACACGACTTCGGAACCACAAGCACACACGAGAACACCCCATCGCACCGAAGCGAGAAGTCCGAATCACCCCAAATGGCACCCACGTATGCACGGCAGCCAACCCGCCGAACCACCAGACCAGCAGCTCAACCGCCGTCGCTCCGCACCATCCCGGTGCGGCACCATCGCAGCGTGAAGGTTGGCCGCTCCGGTGCGAGGCCGGGCCCGGTCGCTCCGCACCATCCCGGTGCGGCACCATCGCAGCATCGGCTGGCGCGTCTGCAGCATGCTCGCCCACCTCGTCGCTCCGCACCATCCCGGTGCGGCACCATCGCAGCTTCTGCCGCGTTCGCCGGCCAGTTCCGAGCCGGCCAGTCGCTCCGCACCATCCCGATGCGGCACCATCGCAGCCTCGACGGCGGCTGGGACCTGACCGTCAACCAGCCACATCGCTCCGCACCACCCCGGTGCGGCACCATCGCAGCGCGACGAGCAGTGCCTCGCGCTTCGTGTCGAATGTCGT